>JBOHBL010000750.1:0-2949 GCA_050698295.1 Rubrobacteraceae bacterium
ACAAAAAAAGAGAGCCGACGAGCGGACTCGAACCGCTGACCTGCTCATTACGAATGAGCTGCTCTACCTGCTGAGCTACGTCGGCTTGTTTCGGGGCGAGAGTATATCGTAAGGTTCCGGGGCTTTCATTATAATTCCGGCGCTGGGATGGTAGCGGAGCGTTTGCGAGGCGACATGGCGTATCTCCGCCGGAGAGGTCTATGAGGGTTCTTTTCGTGTGTACGGCGAACGTCTGCCGGAGTCCGATGGCGGAGGTATTGTTCAATGACCTGGTCGGGGAGAAAGGACTCTCTTTTCGGGCCGGGAGCGCGGGGATCTCGGCTTTGACGAACCGGGACATGGCGCCCAATGCGCGTCGGGTTCTGGAGGAGGTCGGCGTCCGTGTCGGCAGGCACCGGGCCAGACAGGTGAGCGGGGAGATGGTCGAGAGGGCGGATCTCGTCCTCACGATGGGGCCTCGGCACTCCGCGGCGCTCTCGCGCAGCTTCGGCCCTTCGGAGAAGACGCACACTCTGCAGGGGTACATCGGCGCGGTAGCGGACGAGGAGATCCCGGACCCCTACGGCCTCACCATGCTCGCCTACCGAGCCTCGGCGCGTCAGATCTTCGACTGCGTGGAGCGTGTGGTGGAGCGGCTCGAGAGCTCTTCTCAGTAAGCTCCCCCGCCGCGCCAGACTATGTGCAGGGTGCGGGTCAGGAGGACGACGTCGAGCCAGATCGACCAGTCGCGCACGTAGTAGGCGTCCATGTCCACCCTCTCCGAGAAAGAGGTCCGATTGCGCCCGGAGACCTGCCACGGTCCCGTGATGCCGGGAGGGACGCGCAGGATCTCGCGTTGCGTAACCCCGATCTCCTCCGACTCCCGGGGCAGATACGGTCGGGGACCCACGAGGCTCATCTCACCCCGCAGCACGTTCCAGAGTTGGGGCAACTCGTCGAGGCTGGTCTTGCGAAGGAAATGTCCCACTCGGGTAACGCGGGGGTCGTCGCGCAGCTTGTGGAACCTCATGTACTCCCCGCGCAGGTTATCGTCCTCCTCGAGCATCGCCCGCAGCTTCTCCTCCGCGCCCGGGACCATCGTCCGAAACTTCACGCACGAGAACAGGCTGCCGTCCCGACCCATCCGCTTGTCCCGGTAGAAGATGGGGCCGCGAGACTCCGCGTAGACGAGTACTGCGAGCACGAGCAGAAGCGGGAGTATCAGGGCGCCCCCGATCACGGTGGATACGCAGTCCACCACCCGCTTCGCCCGGCGCGCCCACGGATTGAGGAGGTTGTGTTTGATCTCCACGGCGAAAGTCCCCGCGAAGTTGCGGGCTATGACCGCCGAGTTGGTCACCCCGCTCAGGTTAGGCACTATGAGGACGTGGCGGAAGCTCTCGCCCGCCACCCCCACCATCTGAGCCAACCGCTCCCTTCGAGTGTACGGCATCGCCAGGATGGCGGTGTCCACCCCCCGTCCGCAGGCGAATTTCACCGCGTCGGCCAGAGTCTCCTGGTAAGAAGTCTCTACGTATGACTCCCCCGCCGGGAGCAGATTGTAGTCGAAGAGGGCGACCGGGTTGTAGCCCAGCCTCCACTCCCGCCTCAAGAGGTTCATGAACTCCGTCCCGGTGTCCTTGTAGCTCAGCACGATCACCGGCCTCCCCCACGCCCCGGCGCCGTGCAGACTCCGCGCCAGGAAGTGCCGAACTATCGGGGCCACGAACAACAAGCCGAGGAAAGCCAGGCCGATCAAAAGCCGCGAGAGCATGTTCCCGACCTGGAACCCGAGCGCGAGCACCGCCAGTATCGCGAGAGTGGCGAACACGGAATAAGCGTGCCGCCGCAGTCTCTCCACCGCATCCAGACCATAACCCGGATAGAGCCCGAGCAGCCCCCGGAGCCCGATCCAAACCGCCACGCTCGGCGCGATGGCGAGGATGGTGACGCCCGTGACGCCGCCCGGCCGCCACCAGATGTCCCTGAACACGTAAGCCATCATCCAGATAACGAGCGCCAGCAAGACGTCCGAGCCGACCAGCGTGGCGACTGCCATCCTCTTTTTCCAGACGGGACTTAGAAGGTCCGGTCGCTCGACGGGAAAAGTTTCATCCCTGTAGGAAGTTATCGTCTTCTCTGTCACTCGCTCCATGCTACTCCGCTTCCAAGATTGACAATGCTCTCTGTCCGCTCCGGCCTCTCGAAACCCACTATCGAGGTTCTCGACCTTTCCGCCAAATCACTTTAACACCCTTTTAACACCGGACACCAGAGTTAACCCCCGGACTAAGCCGGGCCTGAATTTTCACGGATGAGAAGTTACGCATCCCGCCTGACGAGTCGTCTCAGGCTCCGACCTTCCAGGGTAGCCCGCGTCCGAGGAGCCTCTCCAGACGAGGAACCTCCGGCTCGTATATTCGGCGCAGGAAACCAGCGGCGCGGGCTTCGAGTTCGGGTTTCTCCACCCTGCGCGAGAGGATTTTGTCGCGCAAGAACCACCTCAATTCTCCCGGCAAAAGACGCTTTCCCAGGCTCGTGGTCCAGCCTTCGGCGAGCAGGAAGCGCGCGAGGGATCCCCGCGGCGCCGAAAGATAATTGTGCTTCCTCCGGTATTCGATGCCGTCCACGGCGGAGGCGTCCGCGTCGAGGAAGCTCAGGACGCGCTTGACCGCCCTCGCCGTCGAGCCGGGGTCGGCGAAAGCCTCCTCGAACATCAAAACGAGTACGTTCTCCCGTCCGAAGACCCTCATGTAGTTCGATACCTGCTCGTGGTACAGGCCCAATTCGACGTAGAGGTTGGAGACCCCCAGCCTTTCTCGGACTTCGCGTAGTCGCGTTCGAGCGCCTCGTGGAAAGGGAGGCTCTGGCGACCGGCGTACACGTCCATCAAGTAGTGCGAGAACGCCCGCCCGACAGGCTCGCGAAGCAGGATGAGAACCCTGGCGCCGGGAGAGCTTTCCTGGATCC
>JBOHBL010000751.1:0-2566 GCA_050698295.1 Rubrobacteraceae bacterium
GACGAGCGCCACCCGCACCGGGAGCCGGTCGGGGTCGAGCCAGTTCGTCACCCACGTCGTGTACACCCACGCCCACCACACCGCCAAAAGCAAAAACAGCGTCTCCAAAGCGCCGACCACGGTGAGATGATCGAGAAGCCGGTGAGAGAGCTGCGTCACCGCGAAAACGTATACGAGGTCGAAGAAAAGCTCGAAAGGCGTTACGCGCTGCTCGCCCCCGTCTCGACTCCGAAGAAGACCTCCTCGATCCGCACCTTCCACGACACACCCCCGTCGTCCGCGATCACCTCCCACCATTTTAACGAAAGCCTCGCTAAAAGAGGCTTATGATCCCGGCAGCGGCGAGAACGGCGATGATGACCGGCTGATGCACGAGGTATATGAACAAGGAGTTCCGCCCGAGCGGCAAAAGCGGGCGAACGAAGAACGGCGCTCGTCTCTCCGTCAAAACCTTCCCCTCCCCGTAAACCGCGTTCCCGGCGAAAAGCCCGAGAAGCACCATCCCGAACCACGGAAGCAAAGGCCGGTAGTCGGGCATGAGCAAATTCTCCGGCACGACGCCGAAGGGAAGCAGCCACACGCTCTCCGACGAGACGCCGAGGCTCATCATATAAGAACCGACCGCGAGGACGAGAAGGCCGAGGAGCAAATTCGCGAAACGGTATCGAAGGAGCGGATACGAAAGAATGATCGAGACCCCGATAAGATGGAGTATCCCGAACACGACGTATCCGAGTCCGAAGATCCAGAAAACTATCGTGAGAAGCATCCCGTACCCGAAAATACGAAGCCCCCGGAAGAGGTATTCGCGAAAAGTGTCCCTCTCTTCGCGGCTCGCCCTCGCGTGGCTTATGGCGAGCGATATTCCGACGAGAAAGAGAAAAGAAGTCGCGGTCGCGTCGGCGAAGCGCGCCCAGAAACCCGAAGTCGAATCGATGTCGTATCCGCCGAAAGAGTCGAGGTCGTAGACGGTGTGGTAGACGGCCATCATCAGGATGGCGACGCCTCTGGCGGCGTCCACCTCCCAGAAACGTTGTGTCTTTCTGGCGGTCGTGACCTCTTCCTTTCCGGGCTTTCGGGGATCATAGCGGATCCGGGACCGCTAGGCGCGAGTGGCGATCCGCGCCCGATTTTTCTGTACGATGAGAGGATGGCGAACACGGATTTCCAGACGCGCCCCGGAAAGCGCGAGGACGCCCGCGCCGCGGCCCGGCTCTGGATGCAAAGCGCCGAGGAACACGCTCTCTACGACCCCGTCTACGAGACCTCCCGCGAAGCCGAGAAAACGATGCGGAGCTTTCTCGCCGACCTCTCCTCCAGCAGCCACTCGTTCCTCTTCGTCGCGGAGGTCGAGGGGGAGGTAGTGGGCTTTATCTCCGGCGAGTTGCGGGAAGGCTCTCCGACTTTCCATCCCAGGACATGGGCCTCGGTGGACGACGTATTCGTGGACCCGGAACACCGCAGCCTCGGCATCGGACGCGCCCTCCTCGAAGACGTGAAGAATTGGGCCGCCCAGAGGAACGCCGACGGAGTCTCTCTTCAGGTCGCCGCCGCCAACGAACGGGGGCGGAAGTTTTATCGCGAACTCGGCTTCCGCGAGGTCTCGATCTACCAGGTGATGGAATTTTAGGTTTCAGGTTTCAGGCATCAGGTTTCAGCTAAAAAGTATGAGCGGCTGAAAACGCGGACATGCGCCTCTTCTTCGAAACCAAGCCCGGCATAGAACTTCCTCGCCTCGCCCTCCTCGACCTGCGCTTCGACGTAGGAGATGCCGCGCTCCGAGCAGCGTTTCGCGGCTTTTTCGAGGAGGGCGCGTCCCACGCCTCTCCTCCTCGCCTCCGGCTCGACGTAAAGGTCTTCGATGCTCGCGAAGGAGCCTCCCAGAGATACGTTGAGCCGGTAATAGAGGACGAGTACGCCGATGGTCCTTCCTTCGCTTCTTGCGGCGAGGATCTCGGTGTCCCCGGAGTCGATGGAGGTTTTGAGTCGCGAAACGAAGCTATTCGGCAAAGGCTCGCCGTCGCGGAGAGAACGTTCGAGGAGGTTTAGCGGTTCACGAAGACCGGCGCCGGAAACGGACCCCACCCAAACGTTCATCCTCAAACCCCGGCATGCACCTTCGAAGCAGCTTCGATGGCCGCCTCGATGTCTTCGTCGCTCGCGTCGAGGTGGGCGCAGAACCGGACGTAGCCGCTCCTCCCCGGCGTCGCGAGGACCCCTTCGGAGGCGAGCGCGTCGAGGAATCCGGCTTCGGCTTTTACGAGCACGAGGTTCGTCTCGGGCGCCTCGACTTCGTAACCGGCTTCGATGAGTCCTTCGGCGAGCGCGCGAGCGCGTTCGTGGTCCTCCGCGAGACGTTCGATGTTGTTCTCGAAGGCGTAGAGCGAACCGGCGGCGATGACGCCCGCCTGGCGCATCCCACCCCCGAAAGCCTTCCGCGCGCGCCCGGCCCTCCGAATGGTCTTCTCGTCTCCGGCGAGAAGCGAACCGACGGGAGCGCCGAGCCCCTTCGACGAACACACGGAGACGGTGTCCGCGTGTTCGCACCACTCGCGAGCGGGGATGC
>JBOHBL010000752.1:0-5752 GCA_050698295.1 Rubrobacteraceae bacterium
AGCGTGCTCACCGCGAAGCCGCGCGTCGGCTCGATGCCCTCTATTTTGACGTCGAGCGTATCGCCCGGCTGTGCGCCCTCCACGAAGATCGGGCCGGTCTGCGGGTTGAGGAACTTCGCCGTCGCGAGCGATTTGCTCGGGATGTCGTCCTTATTTTGAATACGGCTCTCGAAAGCGTCCTCGGTGTGGACGACGACCCGGTCGCCGGGCTTCACGGTGGCTACCGGCTCGCGGTACGGGCTGAAGACGTAGCTGAACGACTCCGGCTTGACCTCGACGGTACGGGCTTCCGCGGTCATGGCGTTCTCCTCTCCCTCGCTTTTCCGACGTTGATTCTAGCGGAAATCCGCGATGTGTTCGCCTCGAACCGAGCTTCCGCTTCGCCATCGAGCCTCATGGGGATGTATCGCCCGGCGAGCCGCGCTCGAACCTTCGGAGCTTGTCGTCGAGCGTCACCCACTCGAGCTTGTCTTCCAGCCATACGTGGCGCGTGGGAGGAAATGCATCCGGGAGATCGAGGCTTGCCGCGGCCACGTCTATGGAGTCCGGGCCCCCGTCGTGCTGGTAAGTCAACGTCGTGCCGCACTCGCCGCAGAAAGTTCGGCCGACCCGAGCCGATGAACGATAAATTACGGGACTGCCGGAGACTAAGGCAAAGTTCTCACAGGGAAAGACGACCCAGGCGACGGACTGCGCTCCGGCGGACTTTCGGCAGGAAACGCAGTGGCAGATCGAGGACGCCTCGGGTTCCCCCACAACCTCGTATCTCACATTGCCGCACATGCACCCGCCGGAGCGAGAATCGTCATTCATCTCCGTACTCGAATCCGACCGTCACTGCCTGGCCCGAGACGAGTTCCGATGAAGCATTTTCCAGTAACCGCGCAACCTTTGGCATGAGAGGCTCGAGAGTCACGATGCCGTTGCTTTTTGCCGAGAGGATGATGACAACCATATCGAACCGCTCCAAGTTTTGCTGGTGGGGTATCCCTCGATCCGTGGTCAAAAGCACGTCGAACTCGAGCTGCGCCGCTTCGAGGAGTTCACCGTTTTTCAGCGATCCCCATCCCCGCTCCCGGGTGAAGACCGCTCCAGGCGGCGGTCGAGCATCTCATCGAACAGGATCCGCGCGCACCGAGCATTCGACCGCCTCGCGGGCCATCTCCAGATAGCCTACAGCCTGCTCGCGGCTGACACCGGGGAAGCCTTCAAGAAAGTCATCGAGCGAATTTCCGGCTTCGAGGTGGTCAATGAGGTTCTTCACCGGCGCCCGGGTGCCGGTGAACACGAGGTCGCCGTTGAGTACCCTCGGATGGCGGGAGACTATACGCTTTTCTATCGCACCGGACATGCAACTATTTAACCACAGCGAACGAAAATATTACTTCCGCCCGTCCTTCTCGATCTCCTCGAAAAGCGCGTCGAAGATGTCGTCCCGGCCCACCTTCCGAAGCGGCTCGCCCTTCGAGAAGATGACACCGTCGTCCTTGCCGCCCGCGACTCCGTAATCCGCGTCCCTCGCCTCTCCGGGGCCGTTGACGACGCAGCCCATGACGGCGACGGTGAAGTGGTCCTCGTAGTGCTTGAGCGCGTCCTCGACTTTGGCGGCCATCCCGATCACGTCGAAGCCCAGAGTGCGGGCGCACGAGGGACACGCGATGACGTTCGGACCGCGATGGCGGAGGTCGAGCGCCGAGAGGATCTGGTACGCGACCGGTATCTCCTCCACCGGGTCTTCGGCGAGCGAGATGCGGATGGTGTCCCCGATCCCATACGGAAGAAGCTGCCCGAAAGCGGAAGCCGTTTTGATCGAACCTGCGAGCTTGGTCCCGGCCTCGGTCACGCCGAGGTGCAATGGGGCGTCGGAGTGTTCGCGGAACTTGCGGTTCGCCTCGACCATTTCGGGGACGTGGCTGGCTTTGAGGGAGACTTTGAAGTTGAAGAAGCCCATCTCCTCGGCGATTTCGACCTTGTGGATGGCGCTCGCGACGAGGGCTTTGGCTTTGGGGAGACCCCAGAAGCGTTTTTCGACGGAGCCGGAGTTCACCCCGATTCGCATGGCGACGCCGTTCTCCATGCACTTCTCAATGACCTGGCGATACCTGTCGTCGTTGCCGATGTTGCCGGGGTTTATGCGGACGCAGGCGGCTCCGGCGTCGGCGGCCCCGAGCGCCATCCGGTAGTCGAAGTGGATGTCGGCGATGAGCGGGGTCGGCGAACGATAAACGACCTGCCTGAATCCCTCCAGCGCCTTCGACCCGTTCACCGAGACGCGGACCAGATCCGCTCCGGCGGCGTTGAGGTCGTAGACTTGCTGGACCGTCGCCTCGACATCGTAGGTCATCGTGTTCGTCATGGACTGGACGGCGATCTGGGCTCCCCCGCCGATGGGGACGTCGCCTACCCGTATTTGACGGCTCGTGACCGGACGTTCCTGCACCGTTGCCTCTGTCATTTTTTCTTCGGATCTCCTCGCGTCGCTGGCTACCGCTCCGGGATAAACGGCTGTCCGGTGAAGATTTTACTAAGGTCGGCGTAAGTTGCGAACAGCATAAGTGCGAGGACTAACATCAGCCCGACGAGAGCCACTTTGCCCATCGTCTCCTCGCTGATGGGACGCCCCTTTATCTTCTCCGCCGCGATGAAGAGCAGGTGTCCACCGTCGAGGGGTAGGATCGGGAGCAGGTTCATCACCCCGAGCACCGCGCTGATGATCGCCAGAAGCGAGACGGCCTGAACGACGCCCGCGCTGATGATTTCGCTCCCGATGGCGACGTTGCCGACCGGACCCGTCACGTTGTCGAAGAAATCGAGCTGCCCGGTGAGAACAGAATAGAGCCCCCAGAGTTGCAGCCAGATGATCCTGCCGGTCTGCTCGATGCCCGCCCAAATACCGAGCAGCGGCGAATGACTGATATCGCCGACCTCCGGCGATATCCCAACCAGCGGCCTCTCCGGGTCCCCGGGCGCGGAACCAAGCTCCCCCGAAAGGGTCCGCCGTTCTCCATCCCGCTCGATGGTGAGCGAAACCTCATCACCCGGCTCTTTGTTCTCGACCGCCCGCGTGAAGCCTTCCCAACTGCCCACCGACTCTCCGTCCACAGCCACCATGCGGTCTCCGGGCCTCACGCCGACCTCCTCGGCGAGCGAGTCTTCGGTGGTGATCCTCACTACCGGATCGAGTTCGTCCACCGACTGGGTCGGGACGCCCTGCACGGTGTACAGAGCGGCGAGCAGCAACGCCGCGAAGGCGATATTGACGGCGGGTCCGGCGAAGATGATGAGAGCGCGCTTCCACAGCGGTTTGGCGTAGTAGGTGTCCGGCGCGGGCTCCTCGTCGAGCGGCCTCCCGTCCATCCGCCTCGGGCCGTCTCCGTCCCGCTCCATGCCCGTCGCCGAGCCGTCGTCTCCGCCCATCCCGGCGATCCTGGCGAATCCCCCGAGGAGTATTATGCGAAAAGAATAGGTCGTTTCGCCGAATTTCTTTTTGAAGAGCGCGGGACCGAAACCGATGGCGTATTCCGGGACGCGAACGCCGAAGGCTTTAGCGGTGAGCATGTGTCCGAACTCGTGGATGGCGATCAGGAATATGAGTCCGATTATGGCGACGATTATTGTCAAGTGATCTCCTCGATCCCGCGTCTCGCTTCTCCTCTGGCCCACTCATCGACATCGACTATCGCGTCCATGCTCCGCATTTCTCCGAATTCCGGCGCGACTTCGAGCACCTTTTCGATGAGATCGGCCACGGAGAGGAATTTTATCGCCCCTTCAAGGAACGCCTCGATGGCGACTTCGTTGGCGGCGTTGAGGACGACGGGATAAGCTCCTCCAAGTTTGCCCGCCTCGTAGGCGAGCGGCAGACAACGGAACACGTCGTTCCTCGGCTCGTCGAACGTCCACGAAACGCCGTCGAAGTCCGTCGGCTCGACCGCGACGTCCACCCGCTCCGGATAGAGCATCCCGTACGATATCGGGAGCCTCATGTCCGGCGGGGAGGCGTGCAGTATCGTCGCTCCGTCCTCGAACATCACGCCGCCATGCACCACCGACTGCCGATGCACCACGACCTTTATGTCGTCGAAAGGGACGCCGAAGAGGTGATGCGCCTCGATGACCTCAAGCCCCTTGTTCATCATCGTCGCGGAATCGAGGGTGTTCTTGACGCCCATGCTCCACGTCGGGTGCTTCAGCGCATCCTCCGGCCCCGCGTTCAAAAGCTTCGCCTTCTCCGTCTCGAAAAACGGTCCCCCCGAAGCCGTGAGGAGGATTCCGCTTATCTCCGAAGGCACGCGGCCTTCGAGGCACTGGAAGATCGCCGAATGCTCCGAGTCCACAGGTATTATGGGGTTATCTTTGGAGAGGTCCATGATCCATTCGCCGCCGGCGACGATGGATTCCTTGTTCGCGAGAGCCACTCTGTTGCCGCTCTTCAGGGCGCTGACGGCGGCGGCGAGGCCCGCGAAACCGACGATGCCGTTGAGGACGACGTCGGTCGGGATTTGCGCGAGTTCGCTCGCGGCGCCGGGGCCGTTCATGGTGTGGAGGCCGCCGAGTTTTAAGGCGTCTGTTTCCTTTTCCAGAGCGATGTACTCGGGCTCGAACTCCTTCGCTTGTTCCCGCAGCAAATCTCCATTATTCGACGCGGACAATCCGACCACTTCGAACCTTTCGGGGCGGGTTCGTATGACATCGAGGGCCTGGGTGCCGATGCTGCCGGTCGAGCCGAGGATGGTCACGCGGCGGGGTGATGTCGTGGAGGCGCAATTCATGCGAGCAGGGAAATATAGTATACCGCCGGAGCGGCAAAGAGCAGGCTGTCGATCCGGTCGAGCATCCCGCCGTGTCCGGGGAGGACCCTGCCGAGGTCTTTGATGTCGAGTATACGCTTCAGGGTCGATTCGAAGAGGTCTCCGGCCTGGCTCGCCACCGAAATCGCCGCTCCGAGCGAAACCGCTTTGGCGAATTCGAAGTCGAGCAGAAAATATGTAAAGGGCGCGACGACGAGGATCGTCAGCAGGAGACCTCCGATGCCTCCCTCGACCGTTTTCTTCGGGCTGAGGGTAGGAAAGAGTTTGTGGTTGCCGAAAAAGCGGCCGGCGAAATACGCGCCGGAGTCCGATATCCAGGGTCCCACGACCGCCGCGAGGACGAGGAACGGGCTCTCTTCGAGGACGGCGATCAGCCCGAGGTGGGCCATCGGGGCGCCGACCCAGATCGCCATGAGGAGAATCGCGAGTATCGCTCGCAGCGTGCGGGTGTCGGAGCGACCGGCGAGCCAGAGCAGGGCCCAGGGGAGGCTCAGGATCGCCCCCGCGAGAACGCCCGCTATGCCGAAGGGGATCGAGAGCAGTATCGGGGTGACGCCGGCGACGAGGGCGGCGGGAAACGGAAGCGGGTCGAGGGCGCGCGAGAGCTCGTAGGCGGAGATCCCAACGACTATCAGGGCGAGGGCGAGGATGGCCCAATCGCCGAGCAGGATCCCACCCAGAACGACCGGGCCAACCAGGATGGCGGTGACGGTGCGCCACCTCAGCAAAAGGAGTTCTCCTTTTGGGAGGAGTCGGGCAAAACAAGCCGGGCTGACAAGCTGACAGGCTCCCTCGTCAGACGCCGCCGCGGCGGCGAGAGCGGGACGCGAACGACTCGACGGCGAGCGCGAACTCTTCTTTGGAGAAGTCCGGCCAGAGCGTGTCCGTGACGTAAAGCTCGGCGTAGGCGATCTGCCAGAGCAGGAAGTTCGAGACCCGCA
>JBOHBL010000753.1:0-1154 GCA_050698295.1 Rubrobacteraceae bacterium
TCGGGCTCGACATCGGCTCCCGGACGCCGGAGGAGACGGCCATCGCGATAGCGGCGGAGATCATCGCCTTGCATACCGGGCATTCCGGAGGCCGCCTCGCCGAGCGTGCGGGTCCGATACACGAAAGACAGGGAGTCGGGAGTCGGGAGTAGGGAGTGTTCTCGGCTCCCGACTCCCGAACCCGCCGAGTACGGAACCCTTCACCCGGATTCCGCATTAACGCCTGAAAACCCTCCCGCGCGCCAGCAGCAGCGCGTAGCCCGCCAGGAGGATGCCCGCGCCCACCGCCGACAGCCACAAGCGAGCCACGCCACTCGTGTCGGGCAGCGCGGCTGGCGGTGCGGAAACCGCCTCCGCAGGGACCGCCTCCGTGAGAACCACCTCTGTGGGAGCCGCTTCCGCGGGGATCGCCTTTGCGGGGACTGCCTCCACCTCCGTGGGAACCACTTCCGCGAGGGTTGCGGGCGCCGTTGCGGGGATTATGGCGGGCGATGGGGCGGGCGTCTCGACCTCCGGCGCGGCGACGATGGCTGCGGGGATCGGCGGGGCTGCGGCGAAGCGTGGATCTTCGGGGGTCGGCGGGGCTGCGGCGACGCTCGGGCCTTCGATGCTCACGATCGAGACCTCGCCGCTTTGTCGCACGTGGCTTGCCGAGCTACTGTCGCCGGGGCTGGCGACCACGTCGTCGTCGGGGCTGGCGATCACGTCGTCGCTGTCGCAGACTTTGTACTGGGCGGCGGCCGCCTCGCATCCGGATCCGGGGCTTCCCTGCGCCTGGACGGCCGTGGATGCCGCCAGCGTCGCCGCCAGCAGCAGCGCGGCTATCAGCTTCTTTCTCACTGTCGCTCTCCTTTTCCGGGCCTCTTCCCGGCCCTTGAGTGTTCGTCCGCCGGAAGCGGGCGGCGGTCCGAAACCGCCGTATTTCCTACAACGGTGACGACGGCGGTTCCGCCGTCGTCACCGCGGGTTCCGCGAGCCGGTTGTCGGTGCTCCGGAGGTCTGGGGTGCCGCTCCTGACGGCGCAGCCCCGCAGCGTCAGCCGGCCCGGCTTCGTCGCCTTCACGACGATCCTTGTTCGCTTCACCGCCTCGTCGGCCATGTTTCCCAGGTCGCAGGTGATCTTGCGCGCCCTGGCGTTGTAGGCGCAGTCCTTC
>JBOHBL010000754.1:0-1441 GCA_050698295.1 Rubrobacteraceae bacterium
CTCCTCGGCCTGCTGACGATCCGTCACGTCCTCCACGGCGAGCATCACCTCGAGCATGCGCCCGGACTCGTCGCGAACGGGATGGACGTACGCCCGGATCCAACGCGCTCCCGCGAAGCTGCCGTTATCCGCCGCTCCCGCCTCGTAGCGCAATACCGGCGTGCTCACGGGCTCCTCCCCGGCGACGCTCTCCTCGATGTATCCAGAGAGGCCGGCTTCGCGCAGCCTCCGGTTCTCGAAGACGTTGAGGCTCTCTTCTTCCTGCCCACCGCCCCAGAACTCCTCCCAGGCGGCGTTGGAGAGCAACGGCGAGCCGTCGGGGGTGAAGGAATGGACGAGCAGCGGCGACTGGTCGACGACGGCCCGCAGACGCCCTTCGGAGATTCTTTGCGCCTCCCTTGAGAGGACCAACTCCTTCTCGACCTGCTTCTCCTTCGTGATGTTCTCGATCATGCCGACGGCGAAACGGAGGGTCCCGTCGGGGTCCCTGACCGGAGAGACCGTCAGCCGAGCCCACATCAGTTGACCGTCTTTCCTGACGTATCGCTTCTCGAGCTGGTAGTCGTCGCGTTCGCCGGAGGCCAGCTCCTCGTGTAATCCGGCGTTGGCCTCCGCGTCGTCGGGGTGGGAGGCGAAGTTCGCGAAATCCTCCCCGACAAACTCCTCGTCGTCGAACCCCAGCATGTCCCGGAAAGCGGGGGTGGCCTTTTCTATCTTCCCCTCGCCGTCTATCAGGGCTATGCCGAAGGACCACGCCGAGCCGGCGGCCAGGGCGACCTGCTGATACACGGCTTTTACGGGGTCTTCCTGAGACTCCTCTCCGTCGGAGAGGTAGTCTTCTTCGTCGTCGAGCCATCCGCCGGACGACGCCTCCCTGCTCTTGCGGGACGAGGCGCTGAAGGCGGGGATGACGCCAAAGGTCGGGACGCCGGAGACCTGTTCGGCCTCTTCGGGCGAATGCCAGGAATCATCGAGGTACTCCAGAACGAACGCCAAAGCGACGCCGAGCATGGTCCCGACCACCATAGCCAGAAGAATGTCGCGCAAAGGGGTCAGGTTCGAGGCGTATTGAGGCGTCGCCGCGCTGTCCCACACCGTGGCCGTCACGGCGTTCGGGCTTATATCCGAGACCCTGTCCACGAACACCTCTCCTATGGTATTTGCGACCCTCCTGGCCTCTTCCGGGTTCCCGTCTGTGTATGTGACTTCGATGAACTGGGTGTCCGGAGCCGGCTCGGCGTCCAGTTGCGCCAGCAAATCCCCCGGCATCATCCGAAGGTTCAGACGCTCGATGACCTCCTCGGCCACCGAACGGGTTTCCACGGCCTCCGCCATGGTCAGGGTCACGTCCTGAAGTCCCTGCACCGCGCCCCCGAGACCGGAAGCCTGCTCGCCGCCCCCCGCCTCCTGACCGACCAGTATCTTTATCGAGGCTTGGTAC
>JBOHBL010000755.1:0-1838 GCA_050698295.1 Rubrobacteraceae bacterium
GGCGATGTCGGGGAGAGCTTGTTCGAAGCCGGCGCGGGTTTGGTGGGTCTGCGACGGTTGCGAGCCGCGCTGGAGACCGAGGCGGGAGAGCTGTTCGCGCCACGCGCCAGCAAGCCGCTGATCAACGCCACTCTCGGCGCGTACGAGGCCGCTAGGCGCGAGGCCAGGGAGAGCGCGGTGAAGACCGAGGAGTGGTCACGCCGGGAGGACGCATACCATGCGGCTCTGGCCGCGCTCGACGCAAACAAGAAAACCATCGCCGATCGGCGTTCGGACCGGGAGCGGCTGGGACGGATCCAGCGGAATCTGCCGCTGCTCGCCCGGCGCGAAGAATGTGCGAAGGAGCTTGCCGCCCTGTCCCGTGTTCCGGATCTCGGTTCGGACTTTGCCGAGAAGCGAGCCGCTGCCGTGGCAGCCAGGGCTAACGCGTTGCGACAGCGCGAGGAAGCGGGCAAGAAGGTCGCGGAGCTGCAGGGGCACCTCGAATTAGTTAAAATTCCGGCAGGCTACAGCGAGCGCGGCGCACTCATCCAAGGTATCTACAGCCGCCTTGGGACTTTCCGGCAGGCCGAGTTCGACATCCCTCTGCTACGGGCGAAGCGGCTCAATCGCTTGAACCAGGCTAAGGCTGGCTTGGCCGGGATGAGCTTTACCGGAGACCTGGAAGCCGCCGAATCTCTTCGGCTCAAGAAAGGCGACGAAGCGCGGCTGCGCGGCCTGATCAACGAACACGCTGATTTATCCGGGCGTCTAGCCGAGCTAAGGCGGGGGGAGATCGACATGCAGGTGGAGCTTGAGAAAGCCGAGCATGTGCTTCCGGAATTGATACCGCTGAAGGGTACGGAAGCGCTCGAAGAAACCGTCCAGATCGCTTCCGAGCACGGCGCGTCGGAGCGACGGCTCACCGAGCTGGAAAGTGAGATCCAGCGGCGACTTCAGGATCTCGAGCGCAAGACGCGTGGTCTTGGCGAGCGGACAGCGACCGAATTGCGCGGTCTCCGGCCACCGTCCGAAGCAACCTTGCAACGCCTCCGAGAGGAAGCTGATGACATCTCCAGTGAGCGCAAGATCTTGATCTCCCAGTTGTCGCAACGACGCCGGGATCTGGTCCAGCTAGCGGCGGAGACGGAGAAGATCGAAGGGCGAGGCCCGGTGCCTTCCGAAGCCGAGCTCGCCAAGGCACGGGAGCACCGAGATCTCGGTTGGAAGCTCGTTCGCCAAGGCTATATCGAACGCAGCGCCGATCCGGAGACCCTAAGCGCGGGTTTCTCGCCGGGCGCGACGTTGCCGGAGGCTTACGAAAGCGCTGTCCGACGGGCGGACGCCGTCGCCGACGGCCTTAGACTCGATACCCACCGGATGACCGAGCATGCGATGGCAGTGGCGCGAATGGCCCGGCTTTCCGGCGCCGTTACCGAGGACGAGGCCAGGCTCAAAGACTTGAGCGCGCGGTGGGAGGCGTGGCAACGGGAATGGAGCGTGATCAATGACTCGCTGGGGGTGAGCTACGCCACGGTGCGAGAAACGGAGGCTTGGCTCGTGGAACAAGCAAAGGTGGTGGTGTCATTGACGGAGATCGAAGCACGCCAACGGGACGCAGACGCGATTCGCGACACCGTGACGGCGGTCAGACGTCGCTCGGCCGCGGCGCTCACGGCCCATGGGATAGATGCGTCCGAGACGGAAACCCTGAGTGCCTTGCTCATCAAGGCCCGCAAGCGCCTGGAAGAGGCCCGAACCGAGGTGACCGGCTACGAAAAGGCCAGGAAGGCCGTGGAGGTTCTGAGGCTGGATCTCGCCGGCCAGAAGAGGCGAATCACACTCCTGGCGGCGGACAG
>JBOHBL010000756.1:0-2036 GCA_050698295.1 Rubrobacteraceae bacterium
CCTTGACGCCTCCTTGTAGGCGCGGAGCATCACGGGGATGCTGTGGACGGTCTGCGCGTCGCGGACAACACCAGGAGGCTCAGGAACAGGAGCCCCGCGTCGCAGGCCGGGCGCCTGAGCGCCGCGAACACTTCGCGCGCCGTATCTATCCCGGCGCTGTCGGCCACGGGACCGAGGACGAAATACCAGACCAGGCTCCCGACCGAGACGACGACGAAGAGCGCGTCGAAGGCGATGAGCAGGGCGTTGAACCTCGCTAGAGGCGTCGCTCTCACGGCGATTTGCGTCACCAGCCAGAGTAGCGCCCCGATCAAGAGCGCGTAGGAGATGAGGTGGAACAGGTCGTGGGGCATGAAACTCCCCGGAGAATAGACGCCGAGGAACTGAAACCCGGTCCAGCTCATGTGTCCCGCGAACCTGAGCATCAATCCTCCGCCGAGCAGCAGCCAGAACGTTCTCTCGAAACCATCGGAACCGAGCATCGCGCTTGCCACGGCGACCCCGGCGAACGCCGCAACCGTCCAGTACGCGCCGAACGTAGCGGAGACCTTGACCGTAGAACTCTCCACCATGAAGAAGACCGCGACGGCGAGTATCCACAATACGACCGCTGCTCCGAATAGGCGACGCAGGACACCCGGCACTTCCGACCGAAAAATCCTGCAGGCTTGCACCTTCGCGCTCTCCAGTCGTTCCGTCAGGCTGGGTATTGCGAACCCTCGATCATGCAGTATACACGAGACGCATAAGAAACTCCTGAAGAAAACATCGAAAAGCGCTGAAGGTCGATTCGCCGGATTTCTTGGATGGAGCGCAAAGGGTCTCGCTCGCAAATGCGCTGTCGGCGCAAGGATGATAGAGCCACATCCGCTTTCGTGGGTTATCCTTTAGGATCGTATGTCCGAGAAACCCACCTTCGAGGAAAACTTCGACACGCGCCGGGAGCGGCGCGAAAGCCGGTCGTCCAAAGACGGACGCGGACTGCGCGGCTTCGTCGAGTTCGTCGTTATTTTGCTGGTATCGTTCGCGCTGGTCTTCGGGGTGGTGCGTCCGTTTATCGTGGAGGCTTTCTACATTCCTTCCGAGAGCATGGTTCCGACGCTGCACATCAACGACCGGGTTCTGGTGAACAAGTTCATCTACGACTTCACGGAGCCGGATCGGGGCGACATCCTGGTCTTCGAGAGCGTGGACGGCACCGGACAGGACCTCATCAAGCGCGTCGCCGCCGTCGGGGGCGACGAGGTGCGGGTCAGAAACGGACAGCTCTTCGTGAATGGGGAGCGTCAGAACGAGCCTTACGTGAACCGGAGGTCCCCCGACGGCAGCTCTTTCGGTCCCGAGACCGTACCCGAGGATCACGTCTTCATGATGGGCGACAACCGCGCTAACTCGGCGGACTCCCGCGTCTTCGGTCCCGTCCCCTACGAGAACGTCGAAGGCGAGGCGTTTGTCCTCTTCTGGCCGGTCAACCGGCTGGATCTCTTGCTGTGAGCGAGGAGAGGAGCAAAACCTTTGCCAGGGAAGTCCTGGAGTTCGTTCTCATGCTCGCGGTGTCTTTCGCGCTGGTTTTCGGCTTTGTTCGACCGGTCGTCGCCTCGCCGGTGTTCTAGACTCGGGGAGCATGATCCCAACCCTCCAACTCCGCGACCAACTCCTCATCAACAAGCTCGCCGATAATTTCTCCTCCCCCGACCGAGGCGAAGTGGTCCTCTTCGAGGACCCCGCAGGCGGCCCCGACCCCCTCACAAAACGAGTAGTCGGTCTGCCGGGGGAGACGATGGAGTTCCGGGACGGCGAGTTGCACATAAACGGAGATCTCGTCGAGGAACCGTACGTCAACCCGAACGCGGGCGCCATCGACTTCGGACCCACCGAAATCCCCAAAGACTGCTACTTCGTGATGGGAGACAACCGGGACAACTCTCTCGACTCCCGCGCCTTCGGGCCGGTGCCGGAGGAGAACCTGATCGGCGCCGCGCTCCTGCGCTTCTGGCCGCCGGGCAGGGCGGGGGCGGTATCGTAGAGACGTAGCA
>JBOHBL010000757.1:0-1346 GCA_050698295.1 Rubrobacteraceae bacterium
ACCCTCGGCGGCAGTGTACGGGTCTATGCCGAGGGGATCGGAGACGTACCTGCGGATGGAGTCGAGCGCCTTGTCGGGGAAAATCTCGACTTGTCCTCCGAGGTAGTTCGCCGGATCGATGATCCCGGTGATTACGTTGCAGTCCAGGATGGTCGGCTGATCGCTACCCATACCGTAGCACGCGGGCCCCGGGTCGGCGCCCGCACTCTCCGGCCCGATCTCGACGCGCCCGGTGAGTTCGTTGACCTTCACGTAGCTGCCCGCGCCCGCTCCGATGGTGCGCAACTCAACCATGGGAAGATTGAGCCAGAAGTTTCCCACCTCGGGCTCGCGAATGATGGGCAACTGACCCGCAGTCAGGAGCCCGACATCGAAGCTGGTGCCGCCCAGGTCGCTGGTGATGACGTTCTCGAGGCCGAGTTTGTCGGCGACGTGCTTCGCGCCGAAGAGACCGCCGACCGGACCCGAGATTATGGTTTCGTACAGCCGGTCGTGAGAGACGGGAACCAACCCGCCCGAGGCGATAACCGTGAGTAGTCCGGTCTTGAAGCCCCGACTATGGAGACCCTCCTCACACCGCTCCAGGTGCCAGCGGGCGGGGTCCGCCGCGTAGGCTTCCATGAGCGTCGAGTTCAGGCGCGAATACTCTCGCATCACGGGCGCGATCCCGTGTGAGACATAGATGGAGATGTCGGATCCCGCCTCGTCCAATACCTCGCGTGCGAGTTCCTTCGCCCGTTGTTCGTGCGTGGCGTTCACGTGCGAGAAGAGGAAGCAGATCGCGATCCCCTCGACACCCTGCGCGAGAAGCTCCTCGACACCGCTCCGCAACTCATCCTCATGCAGCGGAACAACGACCTCACCGAACATGTCCACGCGCTCGGTGACGCCCCGTGTATGGTGGCGCTGGACCAGAGGAGGATTGCTCTGGTGGGTCGCGCCGTGCAGACGGTCGGAGTAGGAGTATCCGGCGTAAGTCTGGCGGGCGCGCTCGACGATCGAGTAGTCCTCGAAGCCCCGGGTGATGATTAGCCCGATCCTCCTTCCGGCGCGCGACAGGAGGGTGTTGAGCATCATCGTGCCGGAGAAGATCGCCACTTGAGTCGACTCCAAGGCAGCATCCGCGCCGTTTCCGTCGTGTCCCCAGGCAGAGAGAGCGTCTTCGAGGGACGCCATGAAACCCACCGAAGCGTCGTGAGGGGTACTCGGCGCCTTTCCCACGACGAACTCGCCCTTCTCGTCAATAGCAAAGATGTCGGTCATCGTCCCGCCCGCGTCGCTGGTAACGATCACCGGTTGGCGCTGTTCAGTCATCTCGACTCTCTCCTCCGTTGCCTATGCTACGC
>JBOHBL010000758.1:0-3465 GCA_050698295.1 Rubrobacteraceae bacterium
TTTCAGGCTTCAGGAAAGACCGTTCGTCGCGCATCGTTTCGTCGAACGCGCGACACACCGGCTCGCGAAGCTCGATGTCCTCGATTCGCCTTCGGATGCGGCGGCAAAACGCGCATCCGATGAGGCAAAAATACCTGATGCCTGAGACCTGATGCCTTTTCAACCGAAGGGAGCGACCATCAATTTTTCTCACATAGACAAAGAAGGCGCCGCCCGCATGGTGGACGTGGGGGAGAAAGCGGTCGTCCGGCGAACCGCCAAAGCGAACGGTCGCGTCTCGATGTCCGTCGAAACGGTGCGGCTACTGAAAGGCAAGGCTCTCCCGAAAGGCGATGCTTTGAATACGGCGCGCATCGCCGGGGTGATGGCGGCGAAGAAGACGCCCGAACTCATACCGCTTTGCCACGGCATAAACCTGACTTCGACGGACCTGGATTTCGAGGTCCATGATGATGGGATCTCCATCACCGCCGTCTCTCGGGCGAACGACCGGACCGGGGTGGAGATGGAGGCGCTGACAGCAGTTAGCGTCGCCGCGCTCACGCTCTACGATATGTGCAAAGCCGTGGACAAAGAGATGGTGATCGGGGAAATTCGGCTCGTCGAGAAGACAAAGGAAGAGGTTCCTTCCGCGTAGAGGCGGAGACCACGCGCCCGTCTCGTGATCAAGAACGAGTCCTGTTCGTGAAGCCTTACACGGCGCGGGTCGTGTTCGGGTGCGACACTTCGCCCATCGAAATAAGCGGGGTCCGGCTGTGCTAGACTTTTCCGCCGAACCGCTTTTTCGGGCCATTTTGATTGTTGACGGGAGACGGAGATCGAGGTCGAAAACACCGTTCTTTATCCAGTGTTCCTGAACCTCGAAGGTCGCCGCTGCGTGGTCGTGGGCGGCGGTCGGGTCGCGGACAGAAAGGCTCGTAAATTGCTTCAAGCGCGGGCCGAGGTCGTCGTCGTCTCGCCGGAAATAAAGCCCGGCATCGAGAGCGTGGCGGTCGAAACGCATCGCCGCCCATACGAGCCGGGAGACCTCGACGGGGCTTTCCTGGCGTTCGCGGCCACAGACTCGCGGGAAGTCAATTCCGCGGTCGCCCTTGAGGCTAAAGAACTCGGCATCCCGGTGAACGTGGCCGACGAGCCGTCGGAGGGGGACTTCGCCCTGCCCTCGACGCTCCGGCGCGGGAGGCTTCAGGTCGCGGTCTCGACGGGAGGGGCGTCCCCGGCGCTTGCCCGTGACGTACGGAAGCGGCTCGAAGGCGTTTTCGGGCCGGAATGGGCCAGATTGGTCGAGGAAGTCGGGAAGGCGAGGGTTGCCGGAGATTCGACCGACGAGCTGGAAGAGGAGGTGGGCAGGTGCTTATCGCGGCTCTCGGGATGAGCCATCGTTCGGCGCCGGTGGAGACGCGAGAGAGGGTCGCGTTCCCGCCGTGTCAGGGACGGGGATTCGCGCGCCGGCTCCTCGAAGAGGACGCGGTCTCCGAGGCGGTGCTGCTCTCGACGTGCAACCGGACGGAAATCTACGCCGTCGTCGAGGACGAGAGGGCGAAGGACTCGATGCTCGACCTGCTCGCCGAGGACCGCGGGGTCGAGCGGACGGAATTCGAGGCCGGCATGTACTGGATGGTCGGCGACGAAGCCGTCGCTCATCTGTTCAGGGTCGCCTCTTCGCTCGATTCGATGGTCGTGGGGGAGGCGCAGGTCCTCGGTCAGGTGCGCGAGGCGTACCGGGCCGCCACCGAGGAAAAATGCACCGGACCGGTTTTGAACCGGCTCTTTCACACCTCGCTTCGGGTGGGGAAACAGGTCCGCTCGGAGACCGGGATCGGGGACAGTTCGTTGTCCGTGCCGCGGGTGGCTTCGAAGCTCGCGGAGGACGTGTTCGGAACTCTGGCCGGACGAAAGGCGCTCGTCGTCGGGGCGGGCGAGATGAGCGAGCTCGTCGTGAGGAACCTCAAAGAGCGCGGCGTCCTGGAGGTCGCCATCGCCAACCGCACTCGCGAGAGG
Source organism: Rubrobacteraceae bacterium (assembly GCA_050698295.1). Classification (GTDB taxonomy): domain Bacteria; phylum Actinomycetota; class Rubrobacteria; order Rubrobacterales; family Rubrobacteraceae; genus JACCWD01. The sequence continues at coordinate 2,002 of JBOHBL010000758.1, forward strand.
GCGACGAGTTTGGCGGAACGCATCGGAGGACGGGCCGTCGGGTTCCATTCGCTCGGGGACGAGTTGCGTGAGGCGGACGTCGTCGTGAGTTCGACCGGCTCCGGGGAGTGGGTTGTGAGGAGCGAGGACGTCGCCGGGGCGCTCCGGGAACGCGAAGAGCCGATCTTCTTCATAGACATCGCCGTGCCGAGGGACGTGGACCCTGTGGTTCAAACTCTGGATAAAGCCTACCTCTACGACATCGACGACCTTCAGGCGGTTGTCGAGCGCAACGCGGGGGATAGGATCGAAGCCGCCGAGGAGGCGGAGGCCATGATCCGCCCCGCCGTCGAGGGGTTTATGGGTTGGATCTCCACGCTCCACGTCGTACCCCTGATTCGGGAACTTCGCAACGAAGCCGAGAAGATAAGGACTCACGAACTCTCCCGCGCCGTGGGAAAACTCGACCTCTCCCCCGAAGAAGAAAAAGCCGTCGAAAAGATGAGCCGTTCGCTCGTCAACAAGCTCCTCCACGGTCCGATCTCCGAGATAAAATCCCGCGCCGAAGCCGGAGAACCCCTCGAAAGCGTCGAGGTCCGCCGCAAGCTCTTCGCCCTCGACGACGATATCGGCGTCGAACTCCTGAACCTCGACAAAGAAGAGCGATGAACCGACTCGTCCTCGGGACGCGGGGCTCGCGCCTGGCCCTCGCGCAATCCGAAGCCTGCGCCGAAAACCTCCGCAAAGTCGGCGTCTCCATCGAAATCCAGGTCATAAAAACGACGAGCGACCAGCGCCCCGACGAACCGCTCTCGGTCATCGACGAGCGCGACGTCTTCACCCGCCAGCTCGACGAGGCGCTGCTCGCGGGCGAAATAGACCTCGCCGTCCACTCCCTCAAGGACATCCCGACCGGGACCCTGGAAGGCATGCTCCTCGTCGCCGTCCCCGAACGCCGCGACCCCTCCGACGCCCTGATATCGGACAGGGGCTACGAAGTGGACACCCTGCCGGAAGGCGCCGTGGTCGCCACGTCGAGCCTCCGGCGGCGGGCGCAGCTTTTGCATCGGAGGTCGGATCTTCGGATAGCCGAAATTCGGGGCAACGTGGACACCCGCATCCGAAAAGTCCGCGAAGGCGAAGCCGACGCTCTGGTCCTCGCCAGAGCCGGCCTCGACCGCCTCGGATTGGACGCCACCCACGCGACCATCCCCCACGAAATCCTCCTTCCCGCCGTCGGACAGGGCGCTCTGGGCATCGCGATGATGGAGGGCCACCCGCTCGTAAGCGTCGTCCGCCAGGCCCTCAACCACGCAGCATCGGAAAAAGCCGTCCTCGCGGAGCGGGCCATGCTGCGCGAGCTTGAGGGCGGATGCCGCGTTCCAGCCGGAGCGAGAGCGGTCTTCGAAGATGGCGCGGTCCATCTGAGAGGAACCGTAGTCTCCATCGACGGCGCTCTCGCGTACCGAACCGAGGGGCGAGGGA
>JBOHBL010000759.1:0-1189 GCA_050698295.1 Rubrobacteraceae bacterium
CATCGGCGTCTACGAGGGCATCAAGATGACCTCCGAGATCACCGACTCCACCGTCGACCTCTCCGGCGACGGCGAAATCCCCCACGCCGTCCTTCGCGTCGGAGCAGGGAGCATCCCGGTCTCCCCGGATTACGATGCCGTCCTCGATTTCCTCGCGAGCTCAGCTCCAAACGAACTGGCCTTGAAGACATGGATCTCCGACCAGCCGGAGCCAGACGCCGTTGTCGAGACCCTCCGAGAACTCTCAGAGGACGGAATGATCATGTCGGTCGGCGAGTATCCGCTTGCCGATCCTCGATTCGCGAAAGTCGTTGTTCGCCCGGCAGCACCGATCACGCGGGTCGCCGACGAAACCGCTGCACCAGGCGACGATCAGATCCTGGTAAACGCCGGCAATGGCGAGTTCCTTGCCAGTGAGCCCTTGGTCGACCTGATTTCAGCGATGGACGAGGCGCCAGTTCCGGTCGCGGAACTCTTCTCCAGATTCCGTGACACAGTCTCCGCGGACGAAAGGCCGTACGCGGACCAAGTGTTCGAGGCTGACCTGAAGTCCCTGGTCGCTACCGGAGCGGTGCACGTCTACCACGCCGAGTAAGCGTCGTGGACAAGTCTGAACGCCGCCGTCGGGTCCGCCGTGATCGCCTCGTTGACATCGGAGTCGCCGCCTGGGGCGCAGCACCGACTGCTTTCGGGGAAGTAGATGTCGACCGGATCCGAGACCCCGAGAAGGTGATAACGGGGCCAGCGTCCAAGCTCGTTACTGGAACCAAGAAGAGTTGGCAGACAACCCAGGAGGAACTCGGCAAGGGATCGCGTCGTGCCGGGTTCGATCGGGCATCCGAGTTGATTCAGGGGTTGTCCGGCGCAAACGGAAAGCCTTCGCGAGACTCGGCCGAAGGCGCGCGAGACGCGCTGCTCCAGGCAGGACTAACCCGTTCAACTCAGGACTACAGGCGCGCATACAGGAGTACGTTGCGGTTACAGAAGCACGTACCGATCGAGCATGCCGCGTACCCCCGCACCGAGGACGGCTTCCACGGAGGAGTCATCGCGGCAATCGCCATCACCTACGCCGACGTGACCGGCGATCCGATGCTGGGCCGCGTACAGCGTGCAGTCCTCAAGACCCAGACCGCCAAATGGAATCCAGGGAACGTTGTGTTCGGCTCGGGCGCGAGCCTTTCTGGGT
>JBOHBL010000760.1:0-13837 GCA_050698295.1 Rubrobacteraceae bacterium
CTTCCCCGCCCCGCCTCACTCAACTTTTACCGGTTCGTTATGAAGTCGCGCTCAGGATTCTTCGATCTCGACGCTCTTCATTTCGTCGCCGGGGTTGGGGTCTCGCTGCGGGTCGCGCTCCCTTATCGCCAAAACGACATCCATTCCTTCGACGACCTCGCCGAAGATGGCGTGCCTGCCGTCGAGCCACGGCGTCGCCACGTGGGTGATGAAGAACTGCGAGCCTCCGGTGTTCGGCCCCGCGTTCGCCATCGAGAGGACGCCGGGCTTGTCGTGTTTGAGATCCGGATGGAACTCGTCGCTTATCTTGTAGCCGGGGCCGCCCGATCCGGTTCCGGTCGGGTCTCCGGCCTGGACCATGAAGTCGCGGATTACCCTGTGAAACGTTGTGCCGTCGAAGTATCCCTCCCTCGCGAGGAAGACGAAGTTGTTGACGGTCGCGGGGGCCTCCTCGGCGAAGAGTTTTACGCGCACGTCGCCCTTTTCGGTGCGGAGGTTCGCGTGGTATTCCTTGCTCGTATCGAGCTTCATTTCGGGCTGGGCATTGTATGCGTTGGCGGGCATCTTCCTCCTTTTGCCTTTGGACGAAGGGATATGCTATCGCATACCGGGAGAGGATGCGGCGAAGGGTCTTGTCACGGAATCACAACACGCTTCACCAGCTCGTCGAGGAGCTTCGCGGCCTTTGTCGGGCCGTGCTGCGAACGCATGTGGCGAGAGGTATTGGCGAGCTTTGTTTTCATGGTCTCGTCGGTGAGGCAGCGTTCGATGAGGCCCGCAAGCTCCTCGTCCGTCCAGTCGTAGCGGTCGAGTTTGAAGCCGTGTCCGGTCTCGTGGATGCGCGTGGCGTTGTCGTGGCCGTCCCACACATAGGGCATGATGATGGCCGGCTTGCCGAAATACAGACACTCGGTAAAAGTGTTGTTGCCGCCGTGGTGGATCACGGCGTCCACCACAGGCATCACCGACGGCTGCGGATACCACCCGGCGATGCGGACGTTCGGCGGCGTTTCGCCATACGCATCGGCGTAGTCGCCGACGTTCACGAGCGCCCGCACCGGCATCCCGCCGACGGCGGAGATCACACGCTTCAAAAGCTCCGTGTCCCCCGCCCCGAGCGAACCATAACTGATATACAGCAGCGGCTCATCCTCGTTTGCCTCGAAGGTCGGGACTTCGTAGCCCTCGTCCTGCCGGACGCAACCCTCCAGGTACCGGAAACGCTCCGGGTCGAGCGGCGCGGAGCGCGCGAACTTCACCGGTTCGGGGTAGAGGAGGAGGTTGAGGCGCGGCGACGCTTCGAAGAACTCGCCGAGCGGATACGGCTCTTCGCCGCAGGATTCCAGAAAGACGTTGAAGTCGTCGTGTATCGGTTTGATGACCTCCTCGAAGCGGCGTCGGAACCTCTCGTGGCAGGCCGTGTCGTGCGCGCCGCAGCCGGAGAGGTGCGGTGGTATCGCCGGGTCGCCGATCTCGTTCTCCGAGCAGGAGATGATGCGCACCCATGCTTTTCCCTTTTCACCGGCGTAGCGTTTTATGGCGGGGAAAAGCACGACGTTGTCCACGCAGACGATGTCCGGTCGGAGGTCTTCGAGGATTTTCGGCAGGTCCTTCTCCGCCCATTTCGCGCTGTCCACTATCGCTTCCCAGCAGTCTTTGACGTAGTTGTCGAGCTGGTCGAGAGGGTTCTTGCGGAAGTTCGGGATGTGGCCGTTGATGAAATCCTCCCAGAACTTCGCCATCTCCTCGGCGGGCATCGGCTCGGAGAGGTTCACCGGATGCGCCTCGAAGCCGTAGCTTTCGTAGACCTCGACAAAGCCGGGGTCCGAGAGGAAGACGGCTTCGTGGCCGAGCTTCTCGACCGCCTGCGCGATCCCAACCGAGTTCAAAGCCGGCCCAAAAGCCGCCTCCGGAAAGAACGCGATCCTCTTTCCCGCCATCCCTGCCTCCTCCCCTACAGAGCGTAATCTCCGGTGTGAGCCTCTTCGAGATAGCGGGCGAGGAGCGTGATGCAAGCCTGCACGTCCTCGGAATTGACCATCTCGTTCACGCTGTGGACGTAGCGGCAGGGGATGGAGAGCGTTATGGCGGGAACGCCCCCATGAAGGCGCTGCACACCGCCCGCGTCCGTGCCGCCGCGGGGAAGAACTTCCATCTGGTGCGGAATCTCTTCTCTCTCGGCTATCGCCCGGAAATGCTCCACGAGCTTCGGATGGCAGATGAGGCTTCCGTCCATTATCTTGATAGCCGCCCCGCCCCCGAGCTGCGATATCTCGTTCTCGTTGCCGCCGCCCGGCACATCCATCGCGAGCGTGATGTCGAGCGCCACGACGACGGAGGGCGCCAGCCCCCAGCCGCTCGCGGAAGCTCCTCGCAGCCCCACCTCCTCCTGCGAAGTCGCGACCGCATGTATAGTGGCCTCGTTGCCCTTCATCTCGCGGAGAGCCTCGTACATGACGAAGAGGCCGATGCGGTCGTCCATCGCCTTCGCGATGTAGTTTCCGCCGACTTTCTCCAGAGTCCGGTCCATCGTCGCGTAGTCCCCAACCCGGACTTTCTCCTTGACTTCGTCCGCCGGCAGCCCGAGGTCCACGAAGAACTCCTCGGCCTTCGGCATCTTCTTCGCCTCGTCTCCGGCTATGTGCGGGGGCTTGCGGGCGGGCTGGAGCGCGCCCCGGAGACTTTCTCCGTCCGAGGTGGTCACGATGACGCGCTGGCTCACCATGTTCGCGGGGTCGTGGCCGCCGAGGGTTTGGAGGCGGAGGAATCCCTTGTCGTCCACGTATTTGACGATGAAGCCGATCTCATCCATGTGCGCGGCGACCATGACGGAGACGTCCCCGCCCTTCTTCGTCCCGATGACGCTGCCGAGGGCGTCCGTGCGAACTTCGTCGGTGAGCGAACCGAGGTGTTCGCGGGCGATCCCGCGTTGTTTCTCCTCCCGACCCGGCACGCCGGGCGTCTCGACGAGTCGTTTCAAAAGCTGTTCGTTAAGCGTCATAATCCTCTCCCTCCGGTGTATTTTCCATAAACCCGGATGAGCCTATCAGCGCGGGGGAGTCGCGTCAAAGAAGGGAGGAGATGGAGGAATGGAGGAGTCGGGAAAGACGAATACGACTCCTCCATCCCGCTACTCCTCCACCTCCTCCGCGAGCGAAGCGACCTCACGCCTCGCGTTCTTCGAGGCGGCGGTCGAGGACCGTCTTCACGTGGAGGAAGAGGCTCAGGCCGAAGTAGTAGAAGAGGTAGGCGACGGAGCATGCCAGGATCAGGGAGTTCACTTCGGGGAGCTGCGCCAATATCACGGCGTAGCTTATGAGCCAGAGTGTCGTCAGCGTGAGCGAGAGCTTGCGGAAGACGATGGTGCGGGTCGGGTAGATGTACCGGATCGGGACGAAGACGAGCAGCGAGCACGCGAGGATGAGCGCGGTCAAAGACCCCGGACTCGTCTCGAAGACGATGGCGTAGAAAGCGAGTACGTTGAAATAGCTCGGGAAGCCGAGGAAGAAGTGGTCGTCGGTCTTGGCGTCCACGTGGCAGAACTGGTAGCTCGACGCGAGGAGTGGCACGGCGGCGATGATGAGGCCGACGTCTCCCGCAGGCAGGTACCCGGTGCTCCACAGGAGGACTATCGGGGCGAAGGCATACGTAATATAGTCCACGATGTTGTCGAGCATCGCCCCATCGAAGTACGGGAGGGCTTCCTTCACCCGGAACTTGCGGGCCAGAAGGCCGTCGGTCGAGTCAATGACGAGGGTGGCGAGCATCAGCCAGAGGGCTTTCTGGGCCTCTCCCTGGAACGCGGCGGCGAGGATGAGGAGCGCGAGCACGACCCCGCTCGCCGTGTACAGATGCACGGCGAAGGCTTTTAAGCGGAACCAGGACGGCGTGGCCTCCTCAGCCTGCCCTTTGACCTTTTCTCCGTCTTCCCATTGCATACACAGTTAATAATAGCAGCGCGGGGAGAGATTCACCGCAAAACATTTGCCGCATCGAATAGAATGCCACGCTACCATCTCAAGCGAACGCTTCGACCGAGAGGAGCCGGGGACATCGAAACGCAATTCAAGCCCGCCGACGAGGATTTCGCCCGCAAGGTGAGGGAGGGCTTCGAGAGGCAAACGTTCATGAAGACCATCGGCGCGGAGCTTCGGGAGGTCGGGCCGGGGTACTGCGAGATACACCTCCGCTTCCGCGAAGAACTCTGCCAGCATGACGGCTATCTCCACGCCGGCGTAACCTCCACCATCGCCGACAACGCCGCCGGCTTCGCCGCGTACACCCTCATGCCCGCCGGTTCGCAGGTTCTCTCCGTCGAGTTCAAAATGAACTTGCTCCGTCCGGCGGTGGGGGAGAAGCTCATCGCGCGGGCGCGCGTCCAGAAACCGGGGCGGAACATCTCGGTCGTGCAGGCGGAGGTGAGCGCCGTCAACGACGGCGAGGAAAAGACGGTCGCCATAATGCTCGCGACGATGGCGTGTTTGCCTGGAGAACCCGATGCCGGGAACGAGCCGGGCGGTTAGCCGAGGCTCGTTTTCAGCGAACGTATCCGGTTTATCGCCGCCGATATTTCGTGCGTCCTCGGGAGGCTCATCTCGCCGGGATGGCCGCGGAAGTTCCCGAGCGGGTCGAGGCCGTCCGTTTCGATGCCCGCGAGCGATGCTTCGACGGCGGCGCGAAGATCGAAGTCTCTCCTTTCGCCGGCAAACTCTTTGATGACGCGCGATATCGCCTCGGTCTGCCCCGGCTCGGCGAGCTGTTCGAGGTGCGAGAGGTCCACGCGCTCTCGTCCGAGTTCGATGGCGTGGAGTCCTCTTGCGCGGGCCGTGGTCTTTTTGCCGCGACGGAGGTTTATAGAGGAAGGGCGGAGGGCGCGAGGAGCGGGGAGTGGGATCCCACCTTCCCCGATCGGGGCGCGGGGCGGAAATTCCTCGCGGACTTCCGAGGCGCGTCGCGTCGCTTCCGAAGGGACGTAATCCTCCATCAGGAGTACGCGATCCGCCACATCCAGATAGTCGCCGACCCCTCCGACGACGACTATCGTGGAGACGCCGAGTTCTCGGTGGAGGGGTTTCACGAAGTCTATGAACGGCGAGATCGGCTCTTTTCGGACGAGTTCGCGCATCCTTTCGTCGCGGACCATGAAGTTTGTCGCGCTCGTGTCCTCGTCCACGAGGAGAAGGGAAGTCCCGATTTCCAGAGCTTCGGCGATGTTCGTCGCCTGGGAGGTCGAGCCGGAGGCGTTCGGGGTGGAGAAGTTCTCGGTGTCCCCGCCGCCCGGCAGGTCCCCGATCATGGCGGATATGTCCACCCCCGCCACGCTCCGACCATCCTCGGCCCGAATTTTTACGGCGTCTTCTCTCGCGACGACGAGTTCGCGTCCATCTCCCGGAACGTGGTCGTAGACGCCGAGCGAGAGGGCTTTGAGCAACGTACTCTTCCCGTGGAAACCGCCGCCGGCGATGAGCGTGACGCCTTCGGGTATTCCCATTCCCGCCACCTCGCCCCGGTTCGGAAGCTCGACGGCGACGCGCAGCTCCTCCGGGCTCTCGAACGGGGTCACACCGTCTTTCAGCGGCCTGTCGCTGGCGCCGCTTTCGCGCGGCAACATCGCCCTGTCCGCGACGAACGCGACGAGTCCGAGGGCGGGCAGAAGGCTCCTCAAATGCTCCGCGTCCTCGACCGTCTCGACGTGGCGGCGAGCCGCATCTCCATTCACTTCGTCGGCAGAGAGCGAGCGCCGGACGACCTCGGGCAACTCTTCGAGGAGCATGCTCTTCGCGGCTCTCGCGTCCACGCTGCGGCCCCTGGCGGGCAGGCCCACGGCCATGCGGGCCTCGACGTATTCGCCGTCCACGACCATCGCGGTGCGGGCAATGACGACTTGCGAAGGGCTTTGTATCTCGATGCGACCGCTCCCGCCGGAGCCGCGATCGCCGCGGACGACCTTTCGGACGATCGCGTCCACGCATCGGGTCAAAAAATCCTCGAAGGCGAAGCGGCGGATGGGATTTCCGAGCAACTCCGGGTCGAAGCGGTTCCCCTTCGTCCGAACCCTGATGAGCGAAGGCGGGGCGAACGGGTCGCGCTGGACCCTGTCTATAAAGAGCGTGAAATCGCCAAAGTCGTGAGAGCCGGAGAGGTCTTTATAGGCTCCGTAGCCCTTGCGGTCTATACGGTCGAGGATACTCTGAAGGTTACGCATCCCGCTTCAGTTTATAGAGCGGCTTGTCCGGACGGCCCTCTTCGCTCTTCACGACCTCGATGCGTCCCTCCGATTCCAGATCGCCGAGAGCGTGGCGGATCTCCCGCTTGTCCTCGTTTAAAATCCGGCTCCAGTCGGTGGTCGAGTACAGGACCCCCTGCGGGATGGCGGAAAGGACTTTGAGGATCTTCTCCTCGACTTCGCTCATTGGTCTATGCCCATTTTGATTTGCGCGTCGCGTAGTACGCTGCTCGCGACTTCACGCGCTCGCTCGGCGCCGCTTTCAAGCAACTCGTCGAGCTCTTGCGGGGTGTCGAGGAGTTCGAGGGCGCGCTCGCGGATTGGGGCGAGCCCCTCGACCGCGACTTCGCCGAGGTCTTTCTTGAGGTCGCCGTAGCCTTTGCCTCTGTATTCGTCTTCCAGATCCGAAATCGTCTTTCCGGTCATCGTGGAGTAGATGTCGAGGAGGTTCGTGATGGCGGGTTTGTCCGTGGTGGCGGTTATCTCCGAGCCGGAGTCGGTCTTTGCCCGACGGATCTTCTTTCTGATCACATCCGGCTCGTCGAGGATGGAGACGTAACTCGCCGGAGCGGGAGAACTCTTGCTCATCTTCTTCGTCGGGTCGTCGAGCGCCATGACCCTCGCCCCGGACTCCAGGATCATGATCTCCGGCACGACGAAGGTCTCCCCAAAGGCATGGTTGAAGCGCCGCGCCAGCGTCCTCGTCAGTTCCAGATGCTGGCGCTGATCCTCTCCAACCGGCACGAGGTGGGTGTTGTAGAGGAGCACGTCGGCGGCCTGAAGCACCGGATAGTCGAAGAGCCCGACGCTCGCCGACTCCGCGCCGCCTTTTTGGGCCTTGTCCTTGAACTGCGTCATCCGTTGAAGCTCGCCGACCTTCGCTACGCAGTTCAACAGCCAGGCGAGTTCGGCGTGTTCGGCGACGCGGCTCTGGCGGAAGACCACGGACTTCCGCGGGTCTATGCCCGAGGCGAGGTAGATCGCCGCCACCTCCCGGATCTTCCGTCGCAACACCTTCGGGTCCTGCGGCACCGTGATCGCATGCAGGTCCACGATGCAGAAGAAGCTCTCGTATTCCTCCTGAATGTCTACCCAGTTCTTGATCGCCCCGAGATAATTGCCGATGTGGAGGTTTCCGCTCGGCTGTATCCCGGAAAACACTCGCTGTTTCTGATCCCGCATGGCCTGACTCTTTCTATTTTCGGATCTGCGTTTTCGTGAGAGGTTCGAGTTCGAACGCGAGATATTCAGCCGCTAGAGCGGCCACCACCAGAACCGGTTGAGCGATGTTTCATCCATCGCCGTCAGTATAGCCGGAGGGCGCGAGCTTTTCATTCGGACGCCGCCGCTTCTATCTCCCGCGCCGCCGCCAGGACGGGCTTCGCCAACCGTTCTCCCGGAGACTCCCCAAGCCGCGATATAGGCCCGCTCGCGGATACCGCCGCGAGCAACTCCCCATCCCGCCCGAACACCGGCGCGCTGACGCTCGCCACTCCCGTTTCCCTCTCCGCGACGCTCTCCGCCCAGCCCCGCTCTTTTATTTGGTGAAGCTCGGCGGCCTCGCGATAATCTCCTCCATCATCCGAGTACGCGAGCAAAACCTTCCCCGCCGACCCGAGCGCGAGCGGCATGACCGCCCCCACGTGCACGGTGTCACGCAACCCTGTCGCCCTCTCTGCCGACGCCACGCACACCCGATGACCGCCCTCCCTCACGTACAATTGCGTGCTTTCGCCCGTCTCGTCGCGCAACTTCGCCAACGCCGGCCTCGATGCTCCGACGAGATCCCGCGCAGGCAACGCCCGCGCCCCCCATCCGACCAACCGCGCGCCGAGCGCGTATCTCTTGCCCTCGCGAACCACCAGATGATGCGACTCTAGAGCCGAGATCAAACGATGCGCCGTCGGTCGCGGAAGTTTCGTTCCCTCGACCACCTCCGCCAGACTCGCCCTCCCAACCTCCGAAAGGAAAGAGAGGATCCAGACAGACTTGTCCAATACCCCAACCCCGCTCTTGCTCAACTTGCCGTTGTCTATTAAACTGCCCATTTAATGGACACAGTATCTCAAATATTGAGACAAAGCAAATGACGCTGGAGTGGAATGCGTCGTCGTATGAGACGCTTGCGGACACGATGACGCGATGGGGTGGAGAGTTTCTGGCGAGGCTGGAGTTGCGCGGGGACGAATCGGTCATCGACGCGGGGTGCGGGACAGGGCGCGTGACCGAGTTGTTGCTGGAGCGGTTGCCGGAAGGAAGAATACTCGCGGTGGATGGATCGCGGGCGATGATCGAGGCTGTGAAGGAGAGGTTCGCCGGAGAGAAGCGGGTGAGCTTTTCAAAGCAGAACCTCCTCGAGTTCGAAGTCGAGGAGCCTTTCGACGTGATCTTCTCGACCGCGACGTTTCACTGGGTCCCCGACCACGAAAGGTTGTTCGAACGGCTTGCCTCGGCGCTGAAACCGGGAGGTCTCCTCGCCGCCCAATGCGGCGGAAAAGGGAACATCTCGCGGGTGCGGGAGGCGACCGCGAAAGTGATGGAGTGGGATCGCTTTCGGAGCTTCTTCGAGGGTTGGAAAGAGAACAAAGAATACGCGAGCGCGGCAACGACGTAGGCTCGACTCGAAAACGCGGGGTTCGAAGGAATAAGAACCTGGCTGCACGAGGAGCCCACCCGCTTCGATTCCGTCGAGAAGCTGGCGGCTTACCTCGCGACGATCATATTGCGGGGCCACGTGGAAGTTTTGCCGGAGGGAGAGCGAGACGCTTTCGCCCTCGCGGTCGCCGAAGAGACGGCGGCGACCGACGGGCCGCTGCTCGCGGACTACGTCCGTCTGAACATGATCGCGCGCAAAAGCACGTTGCCGCGCCGTGGGCAAGGTACTATCATCACAAGTTTCAAGGACAGGAGGAGATGATATGAGCAGACCAAAGACGATGGTGGAGAAAGTCTGGGAGAGGCGCGTCGTGAGGAGGGCCGAAGGCGAGCCCGACCTCCTCTACATAGACCTCCACATGGTCCACGAGGTAACGAGCCCGCAGGCGTTCGAGGCGCTCCGGCTCGCGGGCCGCAAAGTGCGCCGCCCGGACCTCACGGTGGCGACGATGGACCACAACGTCCCGACCTCGGATTTTGGGATGCCCATAAAAGACAAAGTCTCCGCCAAACAGATGGAAGCCATGCAAAAAAACGCCGAGGACTTCGGCATCGAGCTCCACGGCTGGGGGAGCATGGGGCAGGGCATCGTCCACGTCATCGGCCCCGAGATGGGGTTGACGCAGCCGGGCATGACCATAGTCTGCGGCGACTCTCACACCGCGACGCATGGAGCGTTCGGCGCGCTCGCGTTCGGCATCGGGACGAGCGAAGTCGAGCATGTTTTGGCGACCCAGACGTTGCCGCAGCGTCCTCCGAAGACGATGGCGGTCACCATCGAGGGCGAGGTCCCCGAAGACGTGACGGCCAAAGACATCATGCTCGGCATTTTGCATCGCATCGGCACGGGAGGCGGCGTCGGGCACGTCATCGAGTACCGGGGGGAGGCCATCCGGAAGCTCTCGATGGAGGGTCGAATGACGATCTGCAACATGACCATCGAGGGCGGAGGCCGCGCCGGCATGGTCGCCCCCGACGAAACAACTTTCGAATACGTCAAGGGCCGCGAGCATGCGCCCAAAGGAGCGGACTGGGGCATCGCGGTCGAAGAGTGGAAAAACCTCCGCACCGACGAAGGAGCGACCTTCGACAAAGAAGTCGTCATTCAAGCCGAGGGCCTCGTCCCGTACGTCTCGTGGGGGACGACCCCCGCGCAGACGGTCGGCCTCGACGAGGCCGTGCCGGAGCCGGAGAACGAGGGGCATGAGCGGGCGCTCAAGTACATGGGCCTGACGCCCGGAACGGTCATTCGGGACATCGAGGTGGACACGGTTTTCCTCGGCTCGTGTACCAATGCCCGCATCGAAGATTTGCGGGCGGCGGCGGCTGTGATCTCCGGTCACAAGGTCAGAGAAGGCATCCGGGCGATGGTCGTCCCCGGCTCGATGCGCGTCAAAAAGCAGGCCGAAGAAGAAGGGCTCGACGAAATATTCAAAACCGCCGGCTTCGACTGGAGAAACGCCGGTTGTTCGATGTGCCTCGGGATGAACCCGGACATCCTCTCTCCCGGCGAGCGTTGCGCCTCGACCTCGAACCGCAACTTCGAGGGCAGGCAGGGAAGAGGCGGACGCACCCACCTCGTCAGCCCCGTCGTCGCGGCGGCGACCGCCGTCATGGGGCGTTTCGCCTCACCGAACGAACTCGGCGTACCCGTGGAGGTGAAATAATGGAAGCGGTAAAGACTGTGCGAGGAAAAGCCCTTCCGCTCGGATATTCCGACGTGGACACGGATCAGATCGTGTCGAGCGACGCCCTCAAGCGCATCGAGCGCACCGGCTTCGGACAATTCCTCTTCGCCGAGTGGAAAGAGGACGACCCGGACTTCGTCATGAACGAACCCGAACACGAAGGCGCGGTCGTCCTCATAGCGGGGCATAACTTCGGATGCGGTTCCAGCCGGGAGCACGCCGTCTGGGCCGTCGCCGACCACGGTTTCGGCGCCGTCATCGCTCCATCATTCGCCGACATCTTCAAAAACAACTGCACCAAAAACGGGGTCCTCACCGTCGAGCTGCCGGAAGAGATAGTCAAGGCGCTCCTCGAAGCCGTGAGAGAAGACCCGGAGGCGGAAATAACCGTGGACCTCGAAGGCCGCGCGGTGAGCGGCCCCGGCGTGGACGAGCAATTCATAGTGGACGACTTCACGAGGCACCGGCTCCTAAACGGCCTCGACGATGTGGGGCTCACGCTCGACAACGAGGAAGACATCGAGAACTTCGAGGGAGCGCGGCCTTCATATCTGCCGAGCGTGCTGTAATGTTGCCAGCAAGAGTCACGCCTCACTGGTGGCGCTTTGGATGAGATCGATGTAGAATATAAGTAACAGTAAAAGTCAATTTCGATACGTGAAGGTTGCTGAAGCGAGGGATGTGAAAGGCGGCGAGTTCAGGGCTGTAGACTTATTTTGCGGATGCGGCGGCATTTCCTCCGGGCTTCGCGCTGCCGGGTTCGAAATCATAAGTGGAGTGGACATAGACGCGGTACCTTTGAGATCGTTTGGGGTCAACTTCCCCCATGCGAGGGGTTTGAGGTTGGATCTCTCGGTCACGGAGCCTGGCTCACTGATGCGGAAGTTGAACTTGAAGAGGGGAGAGTTGGATCTCCTGGCGGGTGGCCCGCCGTGTCAGGGGTTTTCCAAGAACGTCCCGCGCAGCCGCCGATTTCTGGACGACCCTCAAAATCTGCTCGTGAAAACCTTCCTGGATTATTGTGCCGCCCTGATGCCGCGCATGATCTTCATGGAGAACGTGGCGGAGATGAAGAATGGCTTCAAAAGGGCGTATACGGAGGAACTGTTCGAACGTCTCGACAAAATAGGGTACTTCGTATCTCATAAGAACCTGTACGCCTCCGACTTTGGTGTTCCACAAAGACGAAGGCGAGCGTTTTTCATAGCCGCGAGGGACCATGCGGCCGAGCCTGAATTCCCCGCCGGAAGCCATGTAAAACCGGAACCGCCGGAAACGAACTCCTTGAAATTGCTACTCTCAAAGGAGCATGTGAACGTCTGGGATGCGATCGGCGATCTCCCAAGCCTCGCGCACGGAGAGGGCGAAGAACCCGTTGGCTATTCCGCCGAACCTTTCTCGGATTTTCAGCGTATCGTTCGCAATGGCCGCGCGGACGTTTCCAATCATATTGCGAGAAAGCTCAGACCCACGCAGTACGAAAGGCTCGCCTCGATCAAGCCCGGCGAAGGGATGAAAGACCTTCCCGAACATCTGAGGCCGAAATCGGGCTACAGCGGCGCCTATGGCAGGCTCTCGAAGAGCATGATCGCGCCCACGATCACTCGCTGGGTGTTTCATCCGGGCTCCGGACGTTTCGGCCATCCCGTGGATACGCGGGTTATCACGATCCGCGAGGCGGCGAGATTGCAGGCTTTCCCCGACAGCTTCGTTTTCACGGGAACATATACTCAGCAAAGCCATCAAGTGGGCAACGCGGTGCCTCCGCTGTTGGCCGAGCAGGTGGCCGCGTCTTTGCTGGCTCAATTCTCCTGAGACAACCGGGTCAGCAGCTCGGCGAAAGCCTCGAAGTCGAGTTGTTCCGTTTCTTTGGGCAATTGGAACCGGATGCTGTGGGAATCTTCCGTGGGCCACCAGCTTTTCTCCCCGTCGAAGTGCAACTGGTTCTCGCCCCGACCATACCATGCGAACCATTTTTTCTGCGTTCCTCTGTTGAATCCGTGCAGCGACGGAAGCAATTCTTTCGCCTTGCCGGGTTTGGGCTCCGACCACTTCCATTCGAAGTCTCGCGGATCGAAAAGCATCGGCTCCTCTCGCGTGACGAGAAGGCGCTCGAAGTACGTCACCGTTCGGTCAGGATGCAGTATGAGCCGAGCATATCCTATTTCGTCAAGCTCGTATTTAGCCAGGCTGTTCTGAACGTGGCGGTTGCAGTGAGCGATGATCGCGTCGCCGAGTTTCTGGAGGTCCGCTTGCGAATTCTCCGAGCGGGCGATCAACCTCGATGATTCGGCTATTTTCGCCCGCGCCCACGTCACCGGCGAGTTTCTCCTGGAGGATTTGACCTGCCAGCCGCAGCTCGCATCACGCTTGACCACATCCACGAAATCATAGGTGGGAAGAGCTTCCGCGTTCCGAACATAGGCGAGAACTCCTTCAAGAAAACGACCGGGAATCGTGTCGGATGAAACAGGCAGCAAAGTGTAGTTTCTGATGACCGACGCTATCTGCTCCAGTTCTTCTCGGGTAGAGAAGATGCGACTATCCCTCAAAGTTCCGGCTCTCTTTCGAGAAGACGACATAGATCTACTTGAAGAGCGTCGGAGATCTTGACCAGATTTGTTAGAGAGGGATTGCGAATCCCCAACTCGATGCCGCTTATGTAAGTGCGATGAAGCCCGCATATCTCAGCTAAACGTTCCTGCGACCATCCTCTGGATAAGCGGGCGCGACGTACGTTGGTCCCAAAGCGTTTGCGCGGATCCATACCAAGAAATTAGCAAGGCTGACGACGATGAGTCTACAGACGATCAGTAACGACCTCGGCGGCTGGAGTTGAAGCGGAATATGGAGGATTTCGAGGGAGCGCGGCCTTCATATCCGCCGAGGGTGCTGTGAGTCGAAGGACCATGCGGCTACAATGACGGTATGACGCTCACGGTCACTTCCGAACTCGTGCCTCTGGCGGTTGACCGGGACGGTGTCGCCCGTGTGGGAGGAACGCGGGTCACGCTCGACACTCTGGTCGCCGCCTTCCGTGAGGGAGCGACCGCCGAAGAGATAGCGCAACAGTACCCTTTGCTCCGGCTGGCGGACGTGTATTCGGTGATCGGGTACTATCTGCGCCATCGCGGCGAGGTCGAAGAATATCTCCGCGAGCGGGAGCGGCGAGCGGATCATGCGCGCCGGGAGAACGAGTCCCGGTTCGACCCGGAGGGCATCCGCGACCGCCTCGCGGCGCGCCGTTCCGTATAGTATTGTTCCCCCT
>JBOHBL010000761.1:0-1558 GCA_050698295.1 Rubrobacteraceae bacterium
CTATGGAGCCGTCCGAGAGCATGGCCCAGCAGGTCCGCGCGATGCGGCGTCGAGATGCCGGATCACACCATGACGTGGGATGACTTCGCCGGGGTGGCCGAGGAAATCTCCAACAACACGCCCGATGGATTCTACGGAACCGAGGACGGCAGCAATCGGGAACCGGGCCTCGAATGCTGGATGCGCCAGAGGGGCAAAGCCCTCTTCACCGAGGGCGGGGATCTCGCCTTCGAGCGGAGCGACCTCGTCGAGTGGTTCGAGTACTGGCGGGATCTGCGCGAGTCGGGAGCCGCCGCACCCGCCGATCTACAGGCGACCGCCATAGGCGACGTGCAAAATATGCTCGTCGCGCAGAGAAAAGCCGCGGTGGACTTCCAAAACTCCAACCAGCTCACCGCCTACGCCAGCGTGATCGAGGACGAAGTCGGCATCCACATGTTCCCGCAGGGCGGGGGAGGAGCCGACCCCGGACAATACCTCAAGCCGTCCGCGTTCATGAGCGTGTATTCCAGAACCGAATATCCGGAGGAATCGGCGACCCTGATCGACGCTCTGGTAACCAACATCGAGGTCGCAAGCGCCCTGGGAGCGGAGCGCGGCATACCCGCTTCCTCGGACGTTCGCGAGGAACTCCAGCCTGACGCGCCTCCGGTGGAGAAGCAAATATACGAGTACCTGGAATTCATATCCGACAAGACCGGCCCGCTTCCCCCGCCGCCCCCACAGGGAGCCGGAGAGATCAGCGAGGAGATACTTCTCAACATCAGCCAGGAGATCGCCTTTGGACGCGCCTCGATAGACGAGGGCGTCGAGCAGTTCTTCTCCCAGGCGGAGAACGCGCTGCAATGACCGAAAAAACTCTGGCCGGGAAGGAGACAATGCCTTCCGCGAAGTCTTCGAGACCCATGAAAGAGGGGTGG
The DNA here is from genome assembly GCA_050698295.1 of Rubrobacteraceae bacterium. Classification (GTDB taxonomy): domain Bacteria; phylum Actinomycetota; class Rubrobacteria; order Rubrobacterales; family Rubrobacteraceae; genus JACCWD01. The sequence continues at coordinate 921 of JBOHBL010000761.1, forward strand.
GCCGCATACCTCTTCCTGCTCCCCTGGTTCGCGGGGCTGTTCATCCTCACGGCGGGACCCATGCTCGCCTCGCTGTATCTGTCCTTCACGGATTTCGACCTTCTGACTGCGTCGGAGTGGATCGGCCTCGACAATTACGTTCGGATGTTCACCGAGGACCCGCACTACCGCAATGCTCTGCGGGTGACCTTCACGTACGTGTTCGTCTCCGTGCCGCTCACCGTGGCCTTCGCGCTCCTCCTCGCCGTGATCCTCAACCGGGGGATCCGCGCTCTGGGCGTGTATCGGTCGGTGTACTATTTGCCGTCTCTTTTGGGAGGAAGCGTCGCCATCGCCATCATGTGGCGCCAAATATTCGGCGGCGAAGGACTCGTCAACCAAATTCTGGGTTTCTTCGGCATAGACGGGCCGAGTTGGGTTTCGACCCCGGATTACGCCCTCTATACGCTCATTATTTTGCACGTGTGGCAGTTCGGATCCCCGATGGTCATCTTCCTCGCCGGTCTGAAGCAGATGCCGCAGGAACTCTACGACGCCGCCGCGGTGGACGGGGCGAAGACGCTCGACCGGTTCTTCAAGATCACGGTTCCGCTTTTGACGCCGTTGATCTTCTTCAACCTCGTCCTCCAGATGATCAC
>JBOHBL010000762.1:0-4169 GCA_050698295.1 Rubrobacteraceae bacterium
GCGAGGAACCTGCCACCCGCGCCGTCGAGCATGCGATGGGAGAGTCGGAGGTTCCCGAGGAGCCGGAGAGGATCGTGTCTTTGAGTCCCTCCCCGACCGACAATCTCGTCGAGCCGAATTTGGAGGCTGTGGCGGCGGCGGAGCCGGACTTCATCATCGGGTCGAACCCCATCCTCTTCGAGGAGAACTACGACCAGCTCGCGGAGATCGGCGAGGAACTCGACGAGGCGGTCGGCGGGGAGTCGGCGACTTTCTTGCGGCTCAGGCCGGAGGGGCTGGACGTCTACGGCAACGCGCGGCTCGTCGGCCCGATCCTGTACGGCGACCTCGGCCTCGAACCCGGCCCGCTGGTGGAGGAGCGGGCGATGGACGAGGAGCTTATCGAGATATCGCTCGAAAGGATACCCGACCTCGAAGCGGACCACTTCTTCGTCCTCGACGAGGAGGGAGAGATGGATCGCCTCGCGGAAAACCCGCTGTGGGAGAGGGCTCCGGCTGTGGAAGAAGGCAACGTCTATCCGGCGAGGCGCGACACGTGGATAGCCTCCGGCGTCATCGCCGCCGAGGAAATGATCGAAGAAGTTCGAGAGTCGATCACGCAGTGAGGAAAGTCGAAAGTGAAGTTCGAACGAGCAAAGGAGCGGACGTGATCAAGAAATACCTGGCGGCGATTTTTCTGGCGACGACAATGCTCGCCCTCGCAGCATGCGGAGGCGAAGCGGGGGAAGGTGGCGGAGAAGGAAACGGTGGAGAATCCGCCATGCGGACGGTCGAGCATGCGATGGGGGAATCGGAGGTTCCGGAGAACCCGGAGCGGGTCGTCGTCCTCGATTCCGGGGAGCTTGATAGCGCGATGACGCTCGGCGTCACGCCGGTCGGGGCGGTCGAGGCGATTCCGGGAGAGGGCTTCCCGTCGTACCTCGAAGGAGTGGACGACATCGAGATCGTCGGCACCATCGAGGAGCCGAACCTCGAGACCATCTCCACGCTCGACCCGGATCTCATCCTTTCGAGCAGCCTTCGCCACGAGCGGATATACGACCAACTGAGCCAGATCGCCCCGACGGTGTTCACGGAGGAGACCGGGGTGACGTGGCGCGAGAACTTCGAGAAGCACGCCGAGGCATTGGATAAAGAGGACGAGGCGGAGGAAATTATCTCAGACTACGAATCGCGGATGGAGGAATTCCAAAGCGCGGTCGGAGAGGATCCACCGGAGGTTTCCATCGTGCGCTTCATCGCGGGCGACACGCGCATTTACCAGAAGGCGTCGTTCATCGGGACGGTTCTCGAGGACGCGGGGCTTCCGAGGCCCGAGCCGCAGGATGTGGACGACTTCGCGCTCATGGAGGTCAGCGCGGAGGCGATACCGGACATGGAAGGCGACGTCATCTTCACAACGGTGTACGGCGAGGAGTCCGAGACTTCGCTCGAAGACATCACGACCGACCCGCTCTGGCAAAACCTCGACGCGGTGGAGGACGGCGACGTTTACGAAGTCTCCGACGACGTGTGGATGCTCGGCATCGGATACACCGCCGCCGACGAGATCATAGACGACCTCGAAGAGTACATAGCGGACGGCAACGCCGAAGGCGGAGAAGAGATGACCGGATAGTCCGGTCTTCCGGGAAAGGGGAAGGAAAAAGTGAATACGGAGTTCTCGAAGTCTGTGGAGAAAAAGGTCTCCGCCCCGCGCCTCGGGGCATCGCTCCCCGCGGCTCCGTGGCTGCGCGCGCGTGGCTTCCTCCCCCCGGTCGCCTTGCGTCCGACGCGGAGGAAGTTTTTGCTTGGGGCGGGAAGCCTCCTCGTCCTCGGAGCCGCCGGATGCGGCGGTGAGTCCGGGGGCGGGGAGGGGACGACCTCCGAAAGACGGCTCGTCCGGCACGAGTACGGCGAGACGCGGGTTCCCGAGAACCCGGCGAGGATCGTGGTTCTCGATCCCGCGCTCCTCGACATCACGCTCGCCCTCGGCGTCGTCCCGGCGGGCGCGTCGCCCATCTTTCCGTCCCTCGACGCGCCCGGCCCTTTTCCGCCGTACCTCGACGGGGTCGAAGGCATAAACGAGGTCGAGGAAGTCGGCCCCGCCGGAGCGCCGAATTTGGAGAGCCTCGCGTCTTTCGGCCCCGATCTCATAGTCGGGAGCAGTTTTTATTTCGACGAGAACGTGTACGGGCAATTATCCGAAATCGCCCCGACCGTCGCCCTCGCCACGTACTCGAACCCGATGTGGAAGGAAGAAATCGTGCCGCAAGTCGGGGAAATATACGGTGTCGCCGAAGCCGCCGAGGAAGCACTCGCGGAGTATGAGGGGCGGATCGAGGATCTCCGTTCGGAACTCGGGGATCCGGAGGACATCGTCGTTTCGAGCGTGAACGTTTTCGCGGAGAGCATTTCTTTGAACGGGACGGTGTCGCCGAGCAGCCTCGTTCTCGCGGACATCGGGTTTTCCCGACCCGAGCCTCAAACTTTCGAACTCACTGGCGACGACCTTTCGTCCCTCCCCATAAGCGAGGAAAGGATACCCGACATGGACGGCGACGAGATCTTCGTGTACGTGACGGACGCGGAGGCGTACGAAAACCTCCGCGAAAACGAACTGTGGCAATCCCTCGAAGCGGTCGAGGAAGGAAACGCCCATCCCGTAACCTCGACGGCGTGGTTCTTCCCCGGACTTTACGCGGCGAACGCCGTCCTCGACGACATCGAGGAGGCGCTTTTGTAATGGACGGGCGGCGATGGGTTCTAGAAAGCGGGGCGCGAAACCATTTTCTGTGCGCCGCCGGGGAAGACCCGAGAGCCGCGTTGTGCGTGTTCGGCTCGAAGGCGGAGGCCGAGGATCACCTCGAGAACCTCACCGAGCCGAAGATGTACCTCGACACCCTCGAAAGATACGGAACCGAAATGCCGGAGTGGATGAACGAAAGCCCCCTCCTCCCCGAGCCTCGGGAAGTATCCTCCGAAGACATCCGAAACATCCTCGGCGCGACGGGCGTCGAATACGTCGCGATGCGCTCGGGAAAAGAATCCGACACACTCGAAGTATTTTCCGCAGAGGAGTTTCTCGAAGGGGAGGACTGGTGAGAGGTTTCCCCTCACCAAAGGCGTTCGACTCCGTATCTGTCCAAAACCTCGTCGCGGCTGAGGAGGGAAATATCTTCGGAGACGCATTGGGCGACGACAACGTGGCGGTCGAAGGGGTCGCGGTGGTGGGAAGGGAGGTTCGAGAGGACGTCGAGGTGGGGTGGTGTGATCGGGAGTATTTCGATGCCGATAGCCTCGACTTTCTCGGTGACGAAGCGGGATATCGGGGAGCCTATGGAGAGTTTTCCGGTGGAGATTTTGATGGAGATTTCCATGAGGCTCCCGACGCTCACGAGCGCATCGTTTTCGATGTTTTCGAGGAGTTCGGCGGCCCGGCGGCTCAGTTTGGGATCGTCGGCGACGTACCAGAGGAGGGTGTGGGTATCGAGGACGAGCCTCACGGCATGTACTCTTCGAAACCCTCCGGAATCTCGTCGAAGCCCTCGGACATCCGGATTTCGCCCCTCGCTATGCCAAGCCCGCCGCGCTTCCGTGCGACCGGAAGAATCTTGAACACGCGCCCATCCTCGCGGGCGACGAGAACCTCCTCGCCCTTCGCCGCCTCGGCGAGCAAAGCATCGAGGATATCCTTCGCTTCTTCTGTCGTTACACGCATCATAAGACTATTTTATACGCCCTCGAAGTCTTCGAGCGGCTCGTCGAAATCCTCGCGCATCACGAACCACCCTTTCCCACTCCCAACGAGGCCGCGCTTCTTCTTTGGCTCCGAAGGCACGAGCTTGAAAGTCTTTCCGTCCTCGCCCTCGATGACGACCTCTTCGCCCCTCGCGGCCTCGGCGAGGAGTTCGGCGAGCGTCACGGCGGTCATATGCACATTGTACGCGCAAACCGAAAAAGGAGGAGAGCATGACGAAAGCCATCCACCGGGTTCGGAGCTTCCCCGAAATACACAACGACCTCACGCGCCGCGACTTCCTCGCGGCGGCGGCTTTGATCGCTCTCGCTCCCGGATGTGGGGGCGGCGAGGAGAGCGGCGAAGGAGCCTCGGATGAGACGAAGGAAGTCGAGCATTCGCTCGGGACGAGTGATGTTCCGGTCGAGCCGGAGCGTGTGATCGCGATGGA
>JBOHBL010000763.1:0-2130 GCA_050698295.1 Rubrobacteraceae bacterium
CGACGCCGGAACCCCCGCTTCCATCGTCCTCACCCTCGGAGGAGCGGCGCTCTTCCTCGCCGGACACGCGCTTTTCATCATTCTTTCCCTGGGAGAGTCGATCATCATAACCGGGGCGACCTTCACGGACATCGAGACGACCGCGGCGACGGTCTCGGCGTTCGTGTTGGCTTTCCTCGGGAGCGTGGCTCTGTGGTGGATCTACTTCGACAGAAGCGCCGAGGCCGCCCGCGAGGTCTTTTCTTCCTCCGAGGATCCCGGACGCATCGCCCGCTCGGCGTACACGTACTTCCACCTCCCGATGGTCGCCGGCATCATCGCCGTCGCCGCCGCCGACGAGCTCGTCGTCGCCCACCCCGCCGACGCCGGAACCCCCGCTTCCATCGTCCTCACCCTCGGAGGAGCGGCGCTCTTCCTCGCCGGACACGCGCTTTTCAAGTGGGCCGTGTTCGGCGTGATCGCCGTCTCGCGCCTCGTCGCCATCGCCGCCCTCGCCGCGCTCGTCCCGGTCGGCTTCGTCGTGCCGGCGCTCGCGCTCGCCATAGCCGCGGCCCTCGTCGTGGTCGTGCTCGCGGTGTGGGACGCCGTCGCGTATCAAAGGCACGCGCCGCGAAAGAGCGCCGCGTCATAGGGCGGCTCCGGATTTCGGCGGAAGGTTCGCGCTTTCCCGCGCTCCGGTCGCCTTTTGTCGCATCCTTCGGAGGGTCGGCGAGTGAAGAGGAATGACATTCCGTGCCATTGGCCGGAGCGCGTACTGTTCTCTCGATGCTTCAGAAACCAAACAGGCCACAGCTGTGGCACGTAGAATACCCTCATGTGGCCTAGTGGGGAAGATCCGGCGTCGAGGGAGGCCGAGGCGGTTTCAGGAGGGAGGAGCGCTCGCCACTGGCTTCTCGGCGGCGGCGCCGTCCTGGTTTTGCTGGCCCTCGTAAAGCTGCTTACGCACCTGCTCACCGCCGAAAACTACGGTTACTTTCGCGACGAGCTTTACTACATCGCCGCGAGCGAAAGGTTGGACTTCGGCTACGTGGACTTCCCGCCGTTCGTCGCCCTCGCGACCGCCTTCGCGCGCGCCACGCTGGGCGACTCGCTCCTCGCGCTGCGTCTCCTGCCGGCCGTGGCCGGGGCCGCTGTCGTGGTGCTCGCCGGACTCATGGCGCGGGAACTCGGGGGAGGGCGGTTCGCGCAGGGACTCGCCGCGCTCGCGGTTCTCGTCACGCCCAACTTCCTCGTGTTCGGGACGTTCATCTCGATGGACGCCTTCGACCAGCTCTTCCAGGTGTCGGCGGCGTACGTTTTGCTCGTGATCCTCAAACGCGACCGGCCTCGCCTGTGGCTTCTCTTCGGCCTCATCTGCGGCCTCGGACTCCTGACGAAGCTCACCATGCTCTACTTCGGGCTGGCCGTCTTCGTCGCCCTGCTGCTCACGCGCGCCCGGCGGCACCTGCTCACGCCGTGGTCCTGGCTCGGCGGCGGACTCGCGTTTCTCTTCCTGCTGCCTTACCTCTTCTGGGAGGTCTCCAACGGCTGGCCGACGCTCGAGTTCTGGTCGAACTACGGGGGGAAGGTGGACGATGCGTCCCCGTTGGAGTTCCTCGTCGAGCAGATCGTCACCATGCAGCCGCCCACACTGCCGCTGTGGCTCGCGGGTCTCGGCTTTTTTCTGTTCGCGAGGGATGGCCGCGCCTACCGGACCCTGGGTTGGATCTTCGTCGTCCTACTCGTCGTGTTCATGGTTCAGAACGTCCGTTTCTACTTCCTCGCCCCGGCGTACCCGATGCTCTTCGCGGCGGGCGCGGTGGTCTTCGAGCGTTTCGCGGGACGGCCGAACCGGGGCTGGATAAAGCCGGCTTACGTCGTTGTGCTGGTCGTCTCGGGGATCGTGGTGGCTCCGATCACGGTGCTACCCGTGCTTCCCGCCGAGACGTTGGCGAGGATCACGGGCGCCGCCGGAGGCGACGCTGGCGTGCAGATCGAGACCCGTGAAGTGGGCGATCTTCCGCAGAATTTCGCCGACAGGTTCGGCTGGGAGAACATGGTCGCGACCGTGGCCCGGGTACATGATGAATTACCCGCGGAGGAAAGAGAAAGAGCATGCATCCTCGCCGACAACTACGGAGAGGCGGGGGC
>JBOHBL010000764.1:0-7361 GCA_050698295.1 Rubrobacteraceae bacterium
GCTCGGACTTCCGGCTCGATGAGGAGGTCCCGCTCGTCGTCCCGGAGGTCAACGAGGACGCGCTCGAAAACCACAAAGGACTCATCGCCAACGCCAACTGCTCCACGACCCAGATGGTCGTGACGCTCGCGCCGCTCGCGAGGGAGTTCGGCCTCAAGAAAGTCGTCGTCTCGACCTATCAGGCGGTGTCCGGTTCCGGGCGCGGTGGGGTGGAGGCGCTGGAGAATGGAAGGGCCGACGTATATCCGAAGCCCATCGCGGAGAACGCCATTCCGCTCATCGGGAGCATCGGGGACGATGGGCTTTCGACCGAGGAGCGCAAGATGAAGCTGGAGTCGCGCAAGATCCTCTCTTTCCCGGATCTCGAAGTCCACGCCACGTGCGTCCGCATCCCGGTCCACACCGGCCACGCTGAGAGCATCTACGTGGAAACCGAGCGAGAAGCGGAACTCTCCGAGGTCCTCGAAACGCTCCGCGAAGCCCCCGGCATCGTCTTCTCCGGCGACGCCGACGACTTCCCGACCCCGCTCGAAGCGGCGGGAGATCCGGGGACCTTCGTCGGACGGGTGCGGGTCGAAGGAAATGCGGTCAGCTACTGGTGCGTCGCGGACAACCTGCTCAAGGGCGCGGCGACGAACGCCGTCCAGATCGCCGAGTCCCTGATAAAAGCGCGGGTGTGAGGCGGTTCGCGGAAGCCGCGTCATCGATTCCTCGTGGGGAGTGACCCGTTATTCCCGAACCAACGCCAGAGTTGAAGATACGCCCGGCCACGGAAAATGATATTCCGCTGATCCTCTCCTTCATAGAGCAGCTCGCGGAGTACGAGCGGCTTTCTCGAGAAGTCGTGGCTACGGAAGAAACTTTGCGCGAAGCTCTCTTCGGGGAGAGGAAGGTGGCGGAGGTTTTGCTCGGCTACCTCGATGAGGCCCCGGTCGCCTTCGCGCTCTTCTTCCACAACTTCTCGACGTTTCTGGGACGGCCCGGCATCTATCTCGAAGACCTGTTCGTGAGGCCGGAGCATCGCGGTTTCGGCTTCGGGAAGGAGATGCTTCGCTATCTCGCTCGTCTGGCCGTCGAGCGTGGTTGTGGGCGGCTCGAATGGTGGGTCCTCGACTGGAACGAGAGCGCGATCCGCTTCTACGAAAACCTCGGAGCCGTTCCGATGGACGAGTGGACGGTGTTTCGTCTCACGGGAGATGATCTCGACGAGCTCGCCGGCGGACGATAGCGCTTCGTCAATTTCCACACCGAGTCGCTATACTAGCGTTTGGTTACCAGACGGAGGGAGATCCGGCGTGGCTCACACAGTGACTTTGATACCAGGGGACGGAATCGGCCCGGACCTTACGGACTCAGTCAAAACGGTCATAGACGCGCTCGACGTGGATGTCGAGTGGGAGATCGCCGAAGCCGGCGAAACGGTGATGGATAAGGAGGGAACCCCACTGCCGGAATCGGTCCTGGAATCCATCCGCAAGAACAAGGTCGCCCTGAAAGGACCCCTCACCACCCCGGTCGGCACCGGTTTCCGCTCGGTGAACGTGGCGCTTCGGAAGGAACTCGACCTCTATTCCAACGTCCGACCTGCGTTGAGTTTGCCGGGGATAGACACTCCGCACAAGGACATCGACATCGTCCTGTATCGGGAGAACACGGAAGATTTGTATGCCGGGGTCGAGCATACAGTCGGGAAGCATGCGGCGGAGTCGATCAAGATCATCACCCGCGAAGGCACGGAACGCCTCTGTCGGATGGCGTTCGAGCGGTCGAAGGAGCAGGGCCGCAAGCGCATCACCGTGGTCCACAAGGCGAACATCATGAAGTTCACCGACGGACTTTTCCGGGACGTTTTCTACGAGGTCTCCAGAGACTACGAGAACGACTTCGAGGAGATAGACGACCGCATCGTGGACAACATGGCGATGCAGCTCGTGATGAAGCCGAACCTCTACGATGTGCTGGTGTGCCCGAACCTCTACGGGGACATTTTGTCCGACCTGTGCGCCGGGCTCACGGGAGGGCTTGGGGTCGCTCCGGGGGCGAACATCGGGGATGGGATCGCGCTGTTTGAGCCGGTGCACGGTTCGGCGCCGAAGTACGCCGGGCAGAACCGGGCGAACCCGCTCGCCACCTTGTTATCCGCGAAAAATATGCTGTACTACATCGGTTGCAACGACGAGGCCGAGCGGATGCAGAAGGGCATAGAAGCGGCGCTTTCCAAACCGGAGACCCGCACCAAAGACCTCGGCGGGTCGGCGGGGACGATAGAGTTCACCGAGGCCATCGTCGCGAACCTGTAGTAGAAAGAACGGAGAATCGAGTGCGTATTCTGGTTGCCGGTGGTGACGGTTTCTGCGGATGGCCGACGGCGTTGTACCTATCCTCGCGCGGACACGAGGTCGCGATAGCCGACAATCTCATCCGCCGCGACTGGGACAAAGAACTCGGCACCGAGTCGATGACCCCGATATCGAGCCTCGACGAGCGAGTCTCGCGGTGGAAAGAGGTGTCGAACAAAGAGATATCGACTTTCGTCGGGGACCTCTGCGACGCGGACTTCGTCTACGAGACGGTCGAGTCCTTCGAGCCCGAGGCGCTCGTCCACTTCGGAGAGCAGCGCGCCGCGCCGTACTCGATGATCGACCGGGCTCACGCCGTCTTTACCCAGACGAACAACGTCGTCGGGAACCTGAACATCATGTTCGCCATTCAGGCTCTCGTGCCGGAGTGCCACCTCATAAAGCTCGGGACGATGGGCGAGTACGGCACCCCCAACATAGACATCGAGGAGGGTTGGATCGAGATAGAACACAAAGGCCGCAGGGATCTGATGCTCTATCCGAAGCTCCCCGGCTCGTTCTATCATCTCTCCAAAGTCCACGACTCGCACAACATCGAGTTCGGCTGCCGCATCTGGGGGATGCGCGCCACCGACCTCAACCAGGGCGTCGTCTACAACGTCGAGACCGACGAGACGGACTCTGACCCGGTTTTGACCAACCGCTACGATTACGACGGCGTCTTCGGGACCGCGCTAAACCGCTTTATCGCGCAGGCGGCGAACGGCAACGACATCACGGTCTACGGCGAGGGCGGACAGACCCGCGGCTTCATCGACATAAGAGACACGGTTCGCTGCATCGAGATAGCCGCCGAAAACCCCGCCGAGCGGGGCGAGTTCCGGGTCTTCAACCAGTTCACCGAGCAGTGGTCGGTTTTGCAGCTCGCGCAGATCGTCGAGAAGGTCGCCGGGACTCTGGACCTCGATCCGAAACTAATCCACCTGGATAACCCGAGGGTCGAGAAAGAGGCCCACTACTTCAAGGCGGCGAACACTCGTCTCATCGACCTCGGGCTCAAGCCTCACCTACTCACGGAGGAGACGGTGGAGAAGCTGCTCTTGATCGCTCTGGAGAACCGGGATCGCATACATCCCGAGACCTTCGACCCGCAGGTGAACTGGCGCAGTCCGCGCTACAAGTAGGAGTCTGGCCGGACCCTTTTGCGGATCGCGCTCTTCACCGAGACCTTTCTCCCGGCGACGGACGGCGTCGTCACGCGCCTGCGCTACACCATCAAGGAGTTGCGGCGAATGGGGGACGAGCTTCTCATCATCGCGCCCAAGTACGGTGAAGGGCCCGGATTCTACGAGGGCGCGCCCATCTACCGGGTGTCGAGCGTGCCCTTTCCGCCGTATCCTCAGATCAAACTCGCCCTCGCGCTGCCGGGCGTCGGACACGCGCTCATGGGGTTCAAGCCGGACCTCGTCCACGCCGTCAACCCGCTTATCCTCGGGTGGGGCGCATCCCGCTACGCCCGCCGCCTGGAGGTTCCGCTGGTCGCTTCGTACCACACCAACGTCGCGCAGTACGCCCGGTTCTACAAACTCGGTTTTTTGCGCCGGGCGGCCCGGTGGCACACGAGGCGGCTGCACAACCGGGCTGAGGTCAACCTCTGCACCTCGATGTCCACCGGCGAGTACCTCCGGAGCGAGGGTATAAAGCGGGTCCACCTGTGGCCGCAGGGCGTGGACATCGAACGCTTCGTCCCGAACAAGGCGTCGAAGTGGTGGCGCGACAGGCTCTCCGGCGGACACCCGAACGAGAACCTGCTGGTCTACGTCGGGCGCCTCGCTCCCGAAAAGGGACTAAGCCGCCTCAAAACCATCTTCGAAAGGCTCCCCGGCACGCGGCTTGCGATAGTCGGTGATGGCCCGGCAAGGCGAGACCTTGAGAACGAGTTCGCCGGTACGCCGACGGTCTTTCCCGGACTTCTGCTGGGCGAGGAGCTCGCGGCGGCTTATGCCTCGGCGGACGCTTTCGTCTTCCCCTCAACCACCGAGACGCTCGGGATGGCGATGAACGAAGCCCTCGCCTCCGGCCTGCCCGTGATAGCGGCGCGCGGCGGAGCCTCTCACGAGGTCGTCAGCGACGGTGGAGACGGGCTTCTCTACGACCCGCAAGACGAGTCGTCTCTCGTGTCGGCGGTGAAGCGCGTCTTCGAGGAGGATGGGTTTCTCGAGCGCCTCTCCGCAAACGCCAGAAAATCCGCCGAGCGCCGTGATTGGGCGTCGTCCACGCGGACGTTGAAAAGCTACTACGAGGAAGCTCTGTCGGCGTGTTGAGCAGGAAAGAGAAATTCAAGAAGGGGAGCGTCAGGTTCTCGAAGTTCACGGTGGTCGGGGCGTTGAACGCCGCGGTGGACATCGGGGCGTTGAACTTGCTTTTGTGGCTGGAGCCCACGCGGGACCCCTCGACGCTGGCTTTCTACAATGCGATCGCGCTCGTTCTGGCGAACGTAAACAGCTACGTATTCAATTCGTTCTGGACTTTCAAGGGGAGGGCCGCCCACGACCTGTATCAGACGACGGCCTTTATCGGGCAGGCGCTCGTGAATGTCGGGATCAGTAGCGTTTCGTTTTATCTGCTCGTGCGTCCGGTCATGATCAACACGGAGGTCTCGGCCTACGTCGCCGGCAACGTCGCCAAAGTCATCTCGATATCGGTGGCGTCCACGGTCAGCTACTTCCTGATGCGCTACTTCGTCTTCTCCAGAAAGCGCCCGAACAAGGGCATAAAAGGCCGCTTGTAAGAAATAATCGACCGTGCTAAATTACGTGGCGGCAATGCGGAAGTAGCTCAGTTGGTAGAGCATCACCTTGCCATGGTGAGGGTCGCGGGTTCGAATCCCGTCTTCCGCTCTGGCCGCGGGCTTGGCGGCATGGCCGAGTGGTTAGGCAAGGGTCTGCAAAACCCTGTACCCCGGTTCGATTCCGGGTGCCGCCTCTCGGAGAAGCCGGAGTTCGTTGCGGGCGATTAGCTCAGCGGGAGAGCACTTCCTTGACGTGGAAGGGGTCAGTGGTTCGAGTCCACTATCGCCCACTTTGAAGGATCGAAGGAGCCGGGGAGACCCGGCTTTTTTCATGCGAGGCCGAGGCTTTGGCGGACTTGTTCGGTGAAGTCCTTCGGCCCGGCGAGGCCGACGTTGATGAAAGTGCAATCCTCGAAGGTGCAGTTTCGGGCAAGGACGGCGCCTATGACTTCGGGGCGGTCGGGGGGGATCTCCCACAGGAGGGCGTTTGGGTCCCCTATCAGGTTGGTGTTTGCCAGATTGGAACTCTGCACGATCATTACCACCGGCCCCTTGAGGTCGCAGCCCTTGAACACGAAGCCGTCGAGAACTCCTCCGTCTCCGGCGAGTTCCGCGACCCGAATTACTGCGTCGCGATAAACGTTGTCGCCCGGTTGCACGCTTCCTCCCATCTCGTTAGTCCGGAGTGATTGTAATTGCTCGGCGACGCACATACCCGAGGGATTTTCTCGCCCGGATCCACCATAAAGCCGTACTCCGAAGGCGGGCCATGATTAAAAGTTGTTAAAGAGTAAAGAAAATGCCGTAAAGCCCTTGACTATTCGTGATATTTCGGACAAGGATGGGGGTAGGAAATTACCCGGCTGAGAGCTGTCGGGAGAGGCGAGGAGCGAAAAGGAGCATTCACCGGCGTGGAAAGAGTTCGTGGCTGCCTCCAAACCTTCGACAAGTCTCGTTTCGATGCCCGCATGTTCGGGGATTTCCAGGCGAGTGAAAGGAGGTCGGGTTCGGCGGAGAAGATCGGAACAGGATCCAAGCATTCGACAGGAGGATACATTGCAGGAGGAGGAGTCCCGTAAAACAGGTGAAGACGCTCCGGAGGGCCGGGACGACGAGTCATTCGAGGGAGAAGACGCGGGTCGTCCGACGGTCGTCAACGTCATTCAGCAAAACGCCGTCATAATCACCGGTCGGGGGAAGAAAGGAGGTCGTCGAGCCGAGCCAGACGAGTCGAACTCATAACGCCGATCATTCCGAAGCGCCTGGGGAACAGGGAAGGGTGTGATGGAGTAAGTAAGCCGCCAGACCGAGGTCCGGCGGCGGACGTAACCGATGCGAACGCGCCCGAAGCGGGTCAACCGCGAAAGACGCGAGATAGGAGACCGCCGTATGACCGAACCTGGAGCACCAACCCTCGCCCCGAACCTGACCGACCCGACCGCGTCGGGGCTGACTCTGCCCCCGCCTTTGGTCAATCAGATAGAGCAAAACGCCGATATAGTCAATCTGGTCAATGACAATCCCGGTGTGGCGAACGCGATTCAGCAGAACGCGCAGATCCTGAATGTCCTGGCCGACAACCCGGGCGCGGTCAACGCCATCCAGCAGAACGCGCAGATCGCGAACGTTCTGGCCGACAACCCCAACCTGGTGAACGCGGTCCAGCAGAATGCTCAGATCATCAACGTTCTGGCCGACCACCCCAACCTGGTGAACGCGATCCAGCAGAATGCGCAGATCATCAACGTGCTCGGGCGAGACCCCGGCGCGGTCAACGTCATCCAGCAGAATGCGCAGATAGCAAACGTCCTGGCCGAAAATCCCGGCGCGGTGAACGCCATCCAGCAGAACGCGCAGATCCTGAATGTCCTGGCCGACAACCCCGGCGCGGTGAACGCGATTCAGCAGAACGCGCAGATCCTGAATGTCCTGGCCGACAATCCCGGCGCGGTGAACGCCATCCAGCAGAACGCGCAGATCCTCAACGTCCTGGCCGACAATCCCGGCGCGGTCAACGCGATTCAGCAGAACGCGCAGATCCTCAACGTTCTGGCCGACAACCCCGGCGCGGTCAACGCCATCCAGCAGAACGCGCAAATCCTCAACGTCCTGGCCGACCACCCCAACCTGGTGAACGCGATTCAGCAGAATGCGCAGATCATCAACGTGCTCGGGCGAGACCCCGGCGCGGTCAACGTCATCCAGCAGAACGCGCAGATCCTGAATGTCCTGGCTGACAACCCCGGCGCGGTGAACGCCATCCAGCAGAA
>JBOHBL010000765.1:0-4311 GCA_050698295.1 Rubrobacteraceae bacterium
CAATGAAGATGAGATCCGGACGCAGTTCGGTCGCCAGGCGGAGCGTGTCTTCGGCATCACCCGCGCTCCCGACAACCCGCGCGCCGCAGTTTGCGGATTGAAGCAAAACCGCGAGGCCAAGCCGAACCGGAGGACACTCGTCCACTATCAGAACCTTCTTCACCATACGCGCTTTCCCCGTTACGAGAAGTTTATGGAAACATACTATACGAAGCGGGGGGGAGCGCAAGCGCATATCCGCGACCGATTTCCTTCGCTCCGGGATGATTTCATCTCCCGGCGCGGCGACCATCCAGCGTTTCGAGTACACCTTCGAGGCATGCTGGAAATCCCTCAAAGCGTATCTCGAACGGGAGGAGGGCATCGTTTGCAAGAGTCTACGGGCAGGCGGCGGAGTTCGCGGAGCTTATGCGGATGTTGATCGAAGCTACGAGGACTCGACTCGAAGATTCGGCTCCTTGACGCTTCACAAGAATCCTCCCGGCCATATAATCCTCTTTGGAGATGAGAGATCCGGGAGTTGAGTTTATGGAGAGAGACCTCCGAAGGTCCGAGTTCTTCGAGTCTTTGAGCGACGAGGAGCTGTCCGAGTTCGCGGAGGAGGCGGAGAGGGTCTCGTTCGAGTTCGGGGAGAGGGTCATCCGCGAGGGCCGCGAGGCGCGGTGCATGTTCGTCGTGATCTCCGGCAGCCTGGAAGTCGTCAAGAAGGTGCCGGGAGGAGAGAGGATACTCGCGAAGCTCGAAGCGAAAGAAAAGCCGACCGTCGTCGGGGAGCGGGGGTTGCTCGCAAAGAGCGGGGCATCGGCGACCGTCAGGGCCGCGAGCAGAGTCGAGGCGATCCAGATAAAAAGAGAGGCGTTCCGGCGCATGATCGAAGTCGAAAGACCCGCCGCGTTCAAGGTCTCGTACAAAATATCCCGAACTCTGGCTCAGCGCCTCACCCGCCTCGACGAAGAGGTGGTCGAGATGATCCGGGAAGTCGAACGCCGGGGCGACGCCGACGTCGAAGCCTTCCGCGACCGCCTCATTACCGACTGGGCGATTTAAGGAGCAGCCATGCAAAACGGACCACGGCTCGACGAGACCCCGCTATTCAAACGCCTCGATCCCGAAGAGCGCGCCGAACTCGAAGAACTTCTCGAACCGGCGTACTTCGACGCGGGCGAAGCCATATTCGAGGAAGACGGCCCCGAGGAATGGCTCTACGTCCTCACCACCGGCACCGTCGAAGTCCACAAACAGGTACTCCCCGGACGCGCCCAGCTCCTCGCCGAGATGAGCGCCCCGACCGTCGTGGGGGAGATGGGACTGCTCACCGAGCCGAAAGCCGCCGCCAGCGTCGTCGCCCGTACCTCCGTGGAAGCCCACGGAATAAAAAGGGAAGATTTCCTCTCCATGCTCGACGAGAACTCGATGGCCGCGTGCAAAGTCGTCCACGAAATCGGCAAGACCCTCGCCGAGCGCATGGCGAAGACCGACGAGTCGATCTCCGGGATCCTCTCCCGCCTCGAAACCCGAGATCTCGACCTGGACGTCTTTCAGGACAGCTTGATGAGAGAGTGGGGGTTTTAGAGTTGTTAGCTGTTAGCATTTAGCCATTAGCTAAAAGCCAATAGCTAACGGCGCCGTTTTCGGTTGCCTTTCCCCCTCGCGTCGTGGCTCGCGGAGGTAGTGTTCCCGGCGAGAGCGCCGGCTATGCTTTCCGCGTTTGAAGCGCCGCGATATATCGGTATCCTAGCGCGAGAGCTTAATTCGAGACTTGCATTTGGAGGGCATGGTGCGGGAGAAATTCGAGCCGGTCGTTATAGAGGACGTTTATCCGGAGCTCGACTGCGGACGATACCCGGTCAAGCGCGAGGTCGGGGATACGCTGGAGGTCTGGGCCGACGTCTTCAAGGACGGGCACGATGAGATATCCGCCGTTCTCAAATATCGGGTGAAGGGCGAAAGCGACTGGTCCGAAGCGCCAATGCGACACGTCGGCAACGACCGCTGGACCGCCGAGTTCCCGCTCACCGAGAACGCCCGCTACGAGTACACCATCGAGGCGTGGCGCGACGATTTCGAGTCGTGGCGCCACGAAGTCGAGAAGAAGGTGGGCGCCGGACAGAACGTCGAGGTGGAGCTCGTCGAGGGGCGGACCCTGATCGAGGAGGCCGCGAAACACTCGAAAGACTCCTCGCTCGAGACCGTCCTGCTCCACTCGAAAAACGCTTCTTACGGCGAACGCCTCGATCTCCTTCGCTCGGAGAACGTTAGAAACCTCATGGCCCGCCACTCCGACCGCTCGGACTCGATGGTCTACCCCTATCGGGAGGTCGTCGTGGACCGGGTCGGAGCCCGCTTCGGAGCGTGGTACGAGATGTTCCACCGTTCTCAAGGTACCGTGCCGGGTCAGAGCGCCACCTTCAAAGATTGCGAACGTCGTCTGCCGGAGATCAAAGACATGGGCTTCGACGTGGTGTATTTGCTGCCCATCCATCCCATCGGAAAGAGCCACCGGAAGGGCCCGAACAACACTTTGAACGCCGGCCCCGACGACCCTGGAAGCCCGTACGCCATAGGGAGCGAGGAGGGTGGACACAAGTCCGTCCATCCCGACCTCGGGACGCTTGAGGATTTCCGCTCTTTCGTGAGGGCCTGCCACGAGCATGAGATGGAAGTCGCTCTGGACATCGCCATTCAATGTTCGCCGGACCATCCGTACATAAAGGAACATCCCGACTGGTTCAGGTGGCGGCCCGACGGGACCATAAAGTACGCCGAAAATCCCCCGAAGAAGTATCAGGACATCATCAACGTGGACTTCCACTGCGACGATTGGGAGAACTTGTGGAAGGAATGGCGTGACGTTTTTCTGTTCTGGGTCGAGAACGGCGTCAAAATATTCCGGGTGGATAATCCCCACACCAAGCCGTTCGCGTTCTGGGAGTGGTGCATAAGGGACGTCCAGCGAGACCACCCGGACGTCATATTTCTGGCTGAAGCCTTCACCCGCCCGAAGGTGATGAAGAACCTCGCCAAGATCGGCTTTGCCCAGTCGTACACGTACTTCACGTGGCGGCACGGGAAGGGGGAGTTCATCGAGTATCTGACCGAACTCACCCGGCGGGAGCCCCGGGAGTACATGCGCCCCAACTTCTTCCCGTCCACCCCGGACATAAACCCGTGGGTACTCCAGAGCGGCAAGCGCGGCGCGTTCCAGATGCGCTTCGTCCTGGCCTCCACGCTCACCAGCGTCTACGGGATCTACAACGGCTTCGAGCTGTGCGAGGGGGCCCCCATACCGGGCCGCGAAGAGTTCCTCAACTCCGAGAAGTACGAGTACAAAGTGTGGGACTGGGATAGACCCGGCAACATCAAAAGCTACATAAAGCGGGTGAACGAGATACGGCGCCAGAATCCCGCCCTCCACGAGCTCACGAACCTCTCCTTCTACGCCGCGCCGAACGACAACATCCTCTTCTACGGCAAAAAGAGTGGAGACAACGCCGTCTTCGTCGCGGTGAACCTCGACCCGGACGGCGCCCACGACACGCACGCGCAGTTCCCGTTGTGGGAGCTTGGGATCGGGGAGGACGAAGACTACGTCGTCGAAGAGCTTTTGACGGGACGCCGGATGCCGGCCCGCGGGAGCTGGTTCTGGGTGCGCCTGGACCCGGAGAACAACTCGGCGGAGATTTTCAAGATCAGGAGGGCATAGCCAATGCGGAGTCTGCCCGGCAACCATCGAAAGCCGTATTTGTCCTTTCCCCACTCCCCACTCCCTACTCCCTACTCCCTGGGAGCGGAGCGACCTGAGCGAAGCGCCGTATGACGGAGGTCGAGAGAAGGGGAGCAACGGAGTCGCGCGACGAAGACCCGTTGTGGTACAAGGACGCCATCGTCTATCACCTTCACGTCAAGGCGTTCTTCGACTCCGACAACAACGGCATCGGGGATTTCAAGGGCCTCACCCAGAGGCTCGAATACATCAAAGACCTCGGCGTCACGGCGATCTGGGTGATGCCCTTTTACCCCTCGCCCCTGCGCGACGACGGCTACGACATCGCCGAGTACAAGGGCGTCCACGAGGACTACGGCACGAGGCGGGATTTCAGAGCCTTCGTGCGGAAAGCCCACGAGCTCGGTCTCAAAGTCATCACCGAGCTCGTCATCAACCACACCTCGGATCAGCACGCCTGGTTCGAGAAGGCGAGAAACGCCCCGAAGGGATCCGCCAGGCGCAACTTCTACGTTTGGAACGACGACCCGCACCGCTACGAAGACACGAGGATAATCTTCACCGACACCGAAGGCTCGAACTGGAGC
>JBOHBL010000766.1:0-1154 GCA_050698295.1 Rubrobacteraceae bacterium
GGTCGAGGCCTTCCTCATGGACGTGCAGGAGTACCTTCGTCAGGAGGGCATCGAGGTCTTAGAGATCCGAAGGGAGGCGTCCGAAGACGAGGTAGGAAAACCGCGCGGGATCCGGCGGGGCAGGGACGACGTCCTCGCCAACGATCCGGTCCGGCTGTACATGAACGACATCGCCAAAGTCCGCCTCCTCACCGCCGCCCAGGAGGTCGACCTGGCCACGCGGATGGAGGCCGGGACGCTGGCCGCCGGGGTGCTTGCCGAAATCGACTCCTCGAACGGGATCGACCAGGAGCGGTTCCGTCTCGTGGTTCGCTCCGTGCTCCGGATCCGCCAGCATCAGCTCGACCCGAAGAGAAGGCTTCGACACGAGGGCATCGGCCTCGAGGAGGTGACTCGGGCGTATCGGCCCAAGAACCGCGCCGAGGCGGCCCAGTTCCTGCGGCGGGTGGAGGCCGATGGCCAGTTGGCCAAGAAGGGGCTGATCGAGGCGAACCTTCGCCTGGTGGTCTCGATCGCCAAGCGGTACTCGCCTCATGGGATGACGTTCCTCGATCTGGCCCAGGAGGGGAACGTTGGGCTTATTCGGGCGGTCGAGAAGTTCGACTACACCAGGGGGTATAAGTTCTCCACCTACGCCACGTGGTGGATCCGCCAGGGCATCACCAGGGCCATGGCCGAGCAGTCCCGGACCATCCGCATCCCGGTGAACGTTTCAGAGCTCATCAACAAGCTCGGCGGAGCCCACCGGGACCTCTCCCAGGGCCTGGGGCGCGAGCCCCTCCCCGAGGAGATCGGGAGTCAGTTGGGCATCCCGGCGGACAAGGTCCGGGAGATCCTCAGGGTCTCCCAGGGGCCCGTGTCCCTCGAGACTCCCATGGGCGAGGAAAAGGACTCCCACCTCGGCGACTTCATCGAGGACGCCGACGCGATCGTGCCGGTCGACGCCGCGTCGTTCATCCTCCTCCAGGAACAGCTCGAGTCGGTCCTCCACACACTGTCCGAGCGGGAGAAGAAGGTCATCCAGCTCCGGTTCGGGCTGCTCGACGGTCACCCCCGCACGTTGGCCGAGGTGGGCCGGGAGTTCAGGGTCAGCCGCGAGCGGGTCCGCCAGGTCGAGTCGAAGACCCTCTCGAAGCTCCGGCACCCCTCTCTGT
>JBOHBL010000767.1:0-9567 GCA_050698295.1 Rubrobacteraceae bacterium
GGTCCTTTTAGCCTGGCTGCCGGAAGAGGAGCGGCGCGCTCTGGCGGAGGCGAGCGCGGCGCGGTTCGGCGACGAAGCGTTTGATCCGGAGTCGTTGCGCGAGCAGTTGCTTCGGGTGAAGGAAGAAGGTTGGGCCAGGAGTTCCGGCGAGCGGAGTCCGGGGGTCGCGGCCATAGCCGCGCCGGTGTTCGATGCTTCCGGGGAAGTGGCGGGAACGGTCCTGGTGAGCGCGCCCGCGGGACGGCTGCTGGCGAAGCAACGCCGGAAATTCGCCCCGCTCGTGCGCGAAGCGGCCTCGCGAGCATCGCGGGATCTGGGTTTCGAAGAAAGAGGAACGGCGTGAAGAGGGAAAGCTACAGGAAGGGGAAAAGGATGGCGAAGAGTGAAGAGATCGGATCCACCCGGCGGGAGTTTCTGAAGAACGCGGGCATGCTGGGAGCGGTCGCCGTGGGTTCCGGCGGGTTGCTGGCGGCGTGCGGCGGTGGAGGCGCGGGGGGTCCGGTGGGACTCTCGGTCAGCCACTACCCGACGCTGCTGTATTCCGTGCCGTGGGCCGTTGCCATCGAGCAGGGGCTCTTCGAGGAGCGGGACATCCAGCTCGATGAAATCGTCGGCTCGACCGGCGGCGGGACGACGGTGCGGAACGTGGTGACGGGTGGATTGCCTCTCGGCGCCGTCGCCACGCCAGCGGCCATCAACGCCTTCAACGAAGGCTCCGCGCTCAAGATACTCGGCGGGGCCATCGGCAACACGGCGGACGTCAGCTTCGTGACCTTGCCGGACACGGGGATCGAGACCATAGAAGACGCGCGCGGCAAGCGGATGGGTTTCACGGAGCCGGGGAGCGTGACGCAGGGATGCGCCGTGCTTTCCCTGCAGGGGGCGGGCATAGACCCGGGCGAGGTCGAATTGCAGGCGATGGGCGGACTCTCCGAGGCGATAACCGGCCTCCTTGAGGGCGCGATCGACATTGCGCCGCAGCTTTTGCCCATCGCGATCACCCAGAACGAAGAAGAGGGGCTGGTGACCGTCTTTCAGACCACCGAGTACATCGACGCGTTCCCCCAACTCTCGATGATCGCCACCGAGCAGGCGGTGAGCCAGCAGTCCGAGCTATTGCAATCCCTCATCGAGATCTACCAGCAGGCCGCCGACTTCTTGGTCGAGAACCCCCAGGAAGCGGCCGCCGCCTGGGCGGCCAACGGCGACGTTTCGGAGGAAGAGGCGCTCGAGTCCCTCGAAACCATAGACCCCTCCGCCTATTACACGACCAGCCTGAGCCCGGAGTCCCTGAACACCGTCGTCGAGGAGATGAAGCTCATAGACCTTCTGGAGCAGGACGACGAGGTGGACTGGGAGGAGCTTCTGGACCAGCAATTCCTCCCCGAAGACCGGCAGGTCGAACCCTCCGAGATCGGGTGAGAGATGAAAGTAGAGATCAAGGACATAAGAAAGGTCTTCCACGGCAAGGGGAACGAGAAAGTCGAGGCGCTCGCCGGGATAGACCTCTCCATCTCGGACAACGAGTTTGTCTCGATCGTGGGTCCGAGTGGTTGCGGCAAGAGCACGCTGATGGAGATCGCCGGCGGGCTCATCGAGCCGACGGACGGCGAGGTCCTTATAGACGAAGATGTAGTAAACGGCCCGCACCCGGCGGTCGGGCTGGTCTTCCAGCAGGAGTCGGCGTTCCCGTGGCGCTCGGTGCTCGGGAACGTCGAGTTCGGGCTTGAGATGCACGGGACCTCCAAAAAGGAGCGGCGCGAGAGGGCTCAGGAGTTGATCGAGCTCGTCGGCCTGCAGGGGTTCGAGGACCGTTATCCGGGAGAGCTTTCCGGCGGGATGCGCCAGCGCGTCGCAATCGCGCGCACGTTGGTGATGAACCCCCAGGTCCTCCTCATGGACGAGCCCTTCGGCGCCCTCGACGAGCAGACGCGCCTGATCCTGGGCGACGAGCTGCTTCGCATCTGGTCCCAGACCCAGGCCACGGCGCTTTTCATAACCCACTCCATCGAGGAGGCGGTCCTGCTTTCGGATCGCGTGATCGTCATGAGCGCCCGTCCCGGTAACGTGAGGAAGGTAGTGGACGTGGACCTCGAACGTCCGCGCGATTCGAGCGTGGTCGGTACCCCGGAGTTCGGGCGCATAACCGGTGAGATCTGGGAGGTCCTGCGCGAGGAGTCCATGAAGGCGTTGAAGGGGCAGGCATGAGCTACTCGACGAAGGTGAGGGCGACGCGCTGGGCGGTGATCCTGGCGGCCGTAGCGGCGCTCGAGATCCTGCCCCGCGCCGGCCTGGGGGACGCCATCACCCTGATCCCCTTGAGCGAAATACTGCCGGAGCTTTTCACGATGCTGGCATCGGGAGAGATGACGCCGCACCTTTTGGCGACCGGGGGCGCTTTCGTCCTGAGCTTTGTGCTCGCGGGGGTCACGGGCGTGCCGCTCGGATACCTGCTCTGGCGCTACAGGCCGTTGAAGCGCACCCTCGATCCGTACCTCACGACCTACTACGCGATCCCCATCTTCGCTTTCTATCCGCTCTTGCTCGCGGTTCTGGGATTCAACATCTGGCCCATCGTTGCGATATCGTGGGCGTGGGCCGTGGTCGCGGTCGTGCTGAACACGGCGATAGGTTTCGGCGAGGTGCCGCGGGTTCTGGTCAAGGTCGGGCAGAGCATGAACCTCAGCCGGTGGCAAATACTCAGCAGGATATTCTTCCCGGCTTCGATCCCGTACGTCTTTACCGGGCTCAAGCTCGGGATGGTCTACTCCCTGATCGGGGTAATCGCCTCGGAGTTCGTGCTTTCGACGAAGGGACTCGGTTACCTGGTCTCCTACAACTACACCAACTTCCGAACCGCCACGATGTACTCGGCGATGTTCCTCATCCTGGCGCTCGCGATCCTCCTGAACTGGGCGCTGAACAGCACGGAGAGGAGGCTCCACGGACATGGCTAGCGCGACCCAAACAACCGAAGGTCTCTTTCGAGACCCGGTAAAGATAGCGCAACTGCTCTTCCCCGTCGCCCTGCTCATGCTCTGGCAGGTCATGGCCGTCGTTTTGGGCGACTTCTTCGTCGCCTCGCCGTTGGCTTCGCTCCGGGCGCTCGTCGAGGGGATAGGCGCCGGATGGCTCGGCGAAAACTCGGTCGTCACCCTCTCGGCGCTCGGCTACGGGTATCTATTGGCGGTCGTCTTCGGGGTCGTGGTCGGGTTTGTTCTCGGACTTTCGCGGTTCGCGTATGCGGTGTTCGAGCCCATCGTGATCGGGCTTTACGCCCTGCCGAAGGTGGCGCTTTATCCGATCTTTCTTTTCGCCTTCGGGCTGACGGTGTCGGCGCAGGCGTGGTTCGCGATGTTCTTTGGGGTATTCCCGATCATGCTCTTCACCATGACGGGAACGCGCAACGTGAGCGAGGTCTACCTCAAGGTCGGACGCTCCCTGCGGATCTCCAAGCTCCAGCTCTTCCGCAGCATCGTCTTCCCGGCGATACTCCCCTCGATGGTCGCCGGGTTGCGGCTGGGGTTCGGCGTGACCTTTCTCGGGGTCATCCTCTCGCAGATGTTCGCGGCGAGGAGCGGTCTCGGCTACGTACTCGTGCAGAGCGTGAGCCGCCACGACATGCCCCAGATCTACGGCCTCGTCCTGCTGCTTACCGTGTTCGCGTTCCTCGTCAACGGCGCTTTCCTGCTCTGGGAACGCCACCTGACCCGCAAACGCCCCGTGCAGGCCACGGCATTCTAGGATGGAAGCGAACGAAATCAACGACTTCGCGCGGAGCGAGCGTCCGGGAGCGGGCGATCCCCTGCGGATCTGGCGATACGTGGACCCCGGAACCGAAACGTCGCTGTGGTGGGCGATGCCGGGCATTGCGCCGAAGCTCTCGGCGACGCCGGGTCGGATGGTACGGGGGTCCGCTCGGGGCGCGCATGAACTTGCGGAGCGCGGCGATTAACGGGTGCTGTATACTGCGTTTCGCGGGTTCTTTGGGGACAGGAGGCATGTCATGAAGGGAAAGGTCGCGGCCCTTGTCGGGCCTGCGGAGGTCGCCGTCAAGGAGTTCGAGATCCCGGAACCGAAGCCGGGCGCGGTCCTCGCGAAGGTCCGGCGGGCGAACATCTGCGGCTCGGAGGTCCACATCTATCATTTCCACCACCCGCTCATAAAGGAATGCGTCCTCGGCCACGAGTTCGTCGGGGAGATCGAGGCTCTTGGAGAAGGGGTTTCGACGGACTACGCCGGAAACCCGGTTGAGGTCGGCGACCGCGTGATCGCCCCGTATTACCTGACTTGCCGGAAGTGCCCGGCTTGTTTGAGGGGAGACTTCAACCTCTGCCAGAAGGCGTATGCTTTCTGGTCGAACCCGCCGGAGGTGGAGCCGCATTTCACGGGCGCTTTCGCCACGCATTACTACATCCAGCCGGAGCAGTATTTCTACAAAGTCCCGGACAGCGTGCCGGACAACGTCGTCGCCGGGGCGAACTGCGGACTCTCGCAAGTCCTCTTCGGGCTGCACAGGATCGGGCTCTCGGCGGGCGAGTCGCTCGGGATACAGGGCGCCGGAGGACTCGGCCTCTACGCCGCGGCCGTCGCGAAAGACATGGGGGCGCAGGTCATCGTCGTCGAGGGTATCGAGGAGCGCATCGAGCTCGCGAAACGCTTCGGCGCCGAGGAGATCGTGGACATGAAGGAGCTCGAGACTCCCGACGAGCGCGTCGAGAGGGTGAAGTCGCTCACCGATGGATACGGAGCTGACGTGGTCCTGGAGGTGACGGGAGTGCCCGCGGCGTTCGCGGAGGCGATCCAGCTCGCGCGTCCGGGGGGACGGGTGATCGAGATAGGAAACGTGAACGTTGGAGAGGGGCACGAGGTCTCGTTCTCGCCCGGCTTCATCACGCGCAAGCTGCTCCACGTCCAGGGCTTCGTGCGCTACCAGCCGTGGTATTTGCACCGGGCTTTAAGGTTCCTCGAAAGGAAGCGCCGCGACCACCCGTTTGACGAGCTCTCAGACCGGGAATACGGTCTCGAAGAGGTCGGGGAGGCTATCGAGCGGGCCGAAGGCAAGAAAGTGGCGCGACCGGCGGTCGTGCCGGCGTAGCCAGGGAAAGGAGAAACCATGCAACTTATCGAACGTCCGGTCGCCGAGGGTGTCCGCGACTACAAGATGCTCATCGGCGGCGAGTGGGTGGATTCGCTCTCGGGGGAGACCTTCGAGAGCGTCAACCCGTACACCGGAAAGGTGTGGGCGACGGTTCAGGAGGCCGGCGAGGAGGACGTGGACCGGGCGGTTCGCGCCGCTCGCGAAGCCTTCGACGAAGGTCCGTGGGGGAAGATGACCGGGACCGAGCGGGCGCGGCTGTTGAGGAAGTTCGCCGGCCTCCTCGCCGAGAACGCCGAAAGTCTCGCCTACGTCGAGAGTACCGACAACGGCAAGCTCCTGCGGGAGATGTCCGGGCAGCTGAAGGCGCTGCCGGAGTGGTACTACTACTTCGCCGGAGCCGCCGACAAGGTTCACGGCGAGACCATCCCTTCGGATAAACCCAACTTCTTCGTCTACACGAGGAGGGAGCCCATCGGGGTGGTCGGCGCGATCACACCGTGGAACAGCCCTCTCCTCCTGCTTTCTTTCAAGCTCGCGGCGGCGCTCGCCGCTGGCTGCGCGTTCGTCGTGAAACCCGCCGAGCACACCTCGGCCTCGACGCTGGAGTTCGGCAGGCTCTTCGAGGAGGCCGGCTTCCCGCCGGGCGTCTTCAACGTCGTCACGGGCTACGGAAGCGGCACCGGGGCCGCTCTCACCGCGAACCCCGGCGTGGACAAGGTGGCGTTCACCGGCTCGACGGAGACCGGCAAGCTCGTGATGAAGAGCGCGGCGGATCACCTCGCCAAAGTCAGCCTGGAACTCGGAGGCAAGTCTCCGAACATCGTCTTCGAGGACGCGGACATCGAAGCGGCCTCCAACGGCGTCGTCTCGGGCATCTTCGCCGCGACGGGACAGACCTGCATCGCCGGGTCGCGGCTCCTCGTCCACAAACAGTCCCACGACGAACTGGTCGAGCGGCTCTCGGATCGGGCCGGGACCATAAAGCTCGGCGACCCGCTCGAAGCCGAGACCGAGATGGGTCCGTCCGCCTTCCGCGAGCAGATGGACAAAGTGCTTAACTACATAGACATCGCCCAGGACGAAGGCGCGGAGGTCGTCAGCGGCGGCAAGCGCCCCGACGAGGAGGGACTCAAGGACGGTTTCTTCGTCGAGCCGACGATTCTGACCGGCGTCAACAACGACATGAGGGTGGCGCGGGAGGAGATCTTCGGTCCCGTCCTCTCGGTGATCCCGGTGGAGAGCGAGGAGGAGATCGTCCGTATCGCCAACGATACTTCCTACGGTCTTGCGGCCGGCGTATGGACGAAGGACATCCAGCGGGCTCACCGGGTAGCGCACGCCTTGCGGGTCGGGACGGTCTGGGTCAATTCCTACAGGACGCTCTCGTTCAACACCCCGTTCGGAGGCTACAAGACGAGTGGGATCGGAAGAGAGAACGGCCTCGACGCCATAAACGAGTTCACCGAGACGAAGGCCGTGTGGGTCGAGCTTTCGGGCCAGACGCGCGACCCGTTCACGCTGGGGTGAAGACCGCGGGTGGAGAGTAAGGCCGTCGCGTTGGGAGCGGGCGGGTCCGCCGAGTCGCTGAAGCGGCGGGTCTACGTCGTTATCCTGCTGGCGGCGCTGGCGGGTTCCGTTCTGGGATTGGTGCTCAATGAGTTGACAGGTCTGGCGTCGCCTTTTATCCGCAACCTGCTTGTGGTCGCGGCGGTATTCGAGGTCGTGACGGCGTGGATGGTCCACCGCGAGAAGCTGCGTCTCGCGGTGATCGAAGAGGCGTTGTATGTGATCCCCGCCGCGCTGCTCCTCGGCGTTCTGGTCTACGCGCTGTATCTGCCGGCTTCCCCGGAGCAGGCCGGCTCGGCGCTGAGGGGGTTTTACCTCTGGATCCCCGCCGTCTACATCGTGGTGTTCTTGGCGCACGAGGGGAGTGGGGCTTTCGCGCGCTCGTGCGCCGTGTATTTTCTGGTCATGGCCGTCTCGCTTCCGTCGGCCGCGGGCTCCGTGGGGCGCCTCGATTCGCTCTCGCTCGACCAGCTCTACATCTCGGGGGCGGTGGTGATCTCCTTCCTTTACTTCGTCGCGCGCCTGAAGGACCGCCTCCGCGAAAGCGAGGTCGCCGCCGAGAGGCTGAAACAGCTAGCCGAAACCGACGATCTCACGGGCCTCCATAACCGCCGCCGCTCGTCACGACTCCTGGAAGAGGAGATGGAGAGAAGCCGCCGCTACGGGTTGCCGCTCTCGGTGATCGTCTTCGACATCGACGATTTCAAGCGCATAAACGACGAGTTCGGACACGACACGGGCGATGAGGTTCTCGCCGAGGTGGCTCATCTGGCGAGAAAGGCTCTGCGCGAGAGCGACGAGTTGGGGCGCTGGGGCGGGGAGGAGTTCATCATCGTCGCCCCCGAGACGCGCCACGCTTCGGCGCATCGGCTCGCCGAAAGGCTCAGGGAGGCCATGGAGGAGTACGAGTTCGGGGTGAACGAAGGCGTCTCGGCGAGCTTCGGGGTCTCGGAGTTGCGATCCGGCGACAGCGCGACCACGCTGGTGAAGCGGGCGGACGCGGCGCTCTACAGAGCGAAGACCCGGGGCAAGAACCGGGTGGAAGCGTAGGCGTGTGCTAGGCTAAGGCTCGCAAGGGAAAAAGAGGAGGTATCTCCATGAGCATCAAGGACTACGAATCTTTCCACCGCCGCTCCATGGACTCTCGCGACGAGTTCTGGACGGAGCAGGCGAAGCGCATCGACTGGCATGAAGACTTCGATCAGGTCCTCGACTTCTCGAACCCGCCGTTCGCGCGTTGGTTCGTCGGGGGGGAGACGAACCTCTGCCACAACATGGTGGACCGTCACCTCGACGAGCGAGGGGATCAAGACGCCATCGTATATATCTCGTCGGAGACGGACGAGAAGCGGAAGTACACGTACCGCGAACTCCACGAAGAGGTGAATGCTCTCGCCGCGAGCTTGAAGAGCCTCGGCGTCGGACGCGGCGACCGGGTCATCATTTACATGCCGATGACCGCCGAGGCGGTGTTTGCGATCCTCGCCTGCGTCCGGCTCGGGGCGATTCATTCGGTCGTCTTCGGGGGGTTCGCCGCCGGAAGCCTCGCCAAACGCATCGACGACGCCAAGCCGAAGGCCATGATCACCGCCGACGCCGGGATGCGCGGAGGCAACGTCGTGAAATACAAGCCCCTCGTTGACGAAGCTCTGGAAACCGCCGAGCACCCGCCCGAACACGTCGTCATCTACAACCGCGGCCTGGATAAAGATATGTTCACGACCGAAGGCCGCGACCTCGACTATGCCGAACTGCGCGATAAGCATCTCGGCTCCGAAGTCCCGGTCGAGTGGGTCGAGTCGAGCGAGCCGAGCTATATTCTGTACACATCCGGCACTACGGGCACTCCGAAGGGAGTGCAGAGAGACACCGGCGGCTACGCGGTCGCTTTGGCGGCTTCGATGGAGCACGTCTTCGACTCGAAGTCGGGGGAGACGTTCTTTTGCGCCTCTGACATCGGTTGGGTGGTCGGACACTCGTACATCGTCTACGCGCCTTTGATGCACGGCATGACGAGCATCGTTTACGAGGGACTTCCCATCCGGCCGGACGCAGGAATATGGTGGAAGATCGTCGAGGAGCACGGCGTGGACACGATGTTCACCTCGCCGACCGCGATCCGGGCTCTCAGAAAACAGGACCCGGAGTACATGACGAAATACGATACGAGTTCCCTGCGAAGACTCTACCTCGCCGGAGAGCCGCTTGATGAACCGACGTACCGGTGGGCTTCGGAGTCGCTTGGCACCGACGTGCGCGACCACTACTGGCAGACGGAATCCGGGTGGCCCATCCTCTCCTCGATGACCCCCGGCCTCGGCGACGAACCTCCGAAGGCGGGTTCCGCCGGGTTCCCGTGCGCGGGCTACGACATACGCCTGATGCACGAGGAGACCGGCGAGGAGGTCGGGGCCGGAGAACGCGGCATCGTAGCGATAAAGGCTCCGCTTCCCCCCGGTTTCATGTCGACGGTGTGGGGCGACGACGGGCGTTTCGTCGAGACCTATTTCTCCGACTTCCCCGGCGGCGAGTACTACTCGACCTTCGACTGGGCGATGCGCGAGGAGGACGGGCGGTACTTCATCATGGGCCGTTCGGACGACGTGATCAACGTCGCCGGACACAGGCTCGGCACCAGGGAGATCGAAGAAGCCATCTCCGACCATCCGGAGGTCGCCGAGACCGCCGTGGTCGGCGTGAAGGACGAATACAAAGGACAGGAAGTCCTCGCCTACGCCGTCCCCAAAGACTCCGGCAAGGCCGGCCCCGACCTCGAACAATCCGTCAAGGACATGGTGGACAAGAAGCTCGGGAAAATAGCTCGTCCGAAAAACGTCTTCTTCGTGGACGCGCTGCCCAAAACGCGCAGCGGCAAGATGCTCCGCCGGTCCATACAGGCC
>JBOHBL010000768.1:0-2904 GCA_050698295.1 Rubrobacteraceae bacterium
GAAGTCGCCCTCGTCGTGGAGGACGCCTGGCAGCGACGGGGAGTCGGCAGGCGGCTGCTCCGCGAGCTCGCGCGCAGGGCGAGGGGCCGTGGCGTCGAGACCTTCTTCTGCCTGGCGCTCTGGG
This sequence comes from Rubrobacteraceae bacterium, assembly GCA_050698295.1. Classification (GTDB taxonomy): domain Bacteria; phylum Actinomycetota; class Rubrobacteria; order Rubrobacterales; family Rubrobacteraceae; genus JACCWD01. Next base: position 125 of record JBOHBL010000768.1, read on the forward strand.
AGAACCGGCGCGTGCCCGGCCTCATCGGGGCCGTGTTCGGGGAGGTGGAGGCGTGGATCGAGGACGGGCGGAGGAACCTCCGTTCGCCGCTGAACTCGCTCAAAGTTTCGGAAAGCGGGTAACCATTGGAAAGGAAGCTGACGGTAAGCTGGGAGGACCCCAAACCCGGCGCGGAGGCCGCCCGGACGATGGGCGTCGTCGAGTACCTGCGGGCGATATCTGGCGGAGAGCTGCCGTCCGACCCCTTCGCCGTCCACACGACGTTGCCAGCAGGAACCGGATACACGACGCCGGAGATCAAAGTCAACCTCCTTCGCCCGATAACGGTCGATACGGGTCGGCTCCTGTGCGAGGGGAAGCGATGAGCGGGCTCCCGGAGGGCTTCCCGCAGCCGTCGCCGGTGGCCGCTTCCAGGAGCGCCGGCGACATCGAGGGTCTCGTCGAACATTTCCATGCGGAGAACGAGCGGGATGGGACGAGGCTCCACTACGCCGCGCTCGGCAAGGGGCCGCTCGTCGTCATGGTCCACGGCTTCCCGGACTACTGGTACACCTGGCGCCGCCAGATGACCGCGCTCTCCGAAAACTACCGCGTCTGTGCCCTCGACCTCCGAGGCTACAACCTCAGCGACAAACCGAAAGGCATCGAGAGCTACGGCATGAGCCTTCTTCTCGGCGATGTCGCGGCCGTAGTTCGTAACGAGGAACGCGAAAGAGCGGTCATCATCGGCCACGATTGGGGCGGCGCCATCGCCTGGCAGTTCGCGACCCGCCTGCCGGAGATGACCGATAAGCTCATCATCCTGAACCTCCCCCACCTCTCCGGCCTGACGAGGGAGCTGGCGGGTGACCCCCAACAGCGGAAAGCAAGCGCCTACGCGCGCTTCTTCCAGCAAGAGGGAGCCCACGAGTCCCTCAGCGCGGAGCGCCTCAGCCGCTGGGTCTCGGACCCGGAGGCGAGGGAGAAGTACGTCGAGGCGCTCGAGCGGTCGGACTTCGAGGCGATGCTCCACTACTACAAGCGTCACTACCCGCGCGAGCCTTACGAGGCGACGGGTCCGCCCGAAAAGAAAGTGGGCGTCCCCGTGCTCGTGATCCACGGCCTCAAGGACCCGTACCTGTTTCCGAAGGCGCTCAACGATACGTGGGATTGGGTGGACGCGGACCTCACCCTCGTGACGGTCCCCGAGGCCGGACACTTCGTCCAGCAGGACGCCGCCGACCTCGTGAGCAGGACGATGTTAGGCTGGCTCTCTCGATGAGAACGGAAAGAAGAGCGACTTGCCAGGAGTCCTGAACGGCAGGCTGTATTACGGTTGGATCGTCGTCTGGGTGGTCTTCGCGGCGTTGCTCGCCTCCGCCGGAGTCCGCGCCGCCCCGACGGTCCTCGTAAACCCGTTGGAGACGGAGCTCGGGTGGACCCGCGCCACCATCTCCTTCGCCGTCTCCATCGGGCTCCTGCTCTACGGGTTCTCCGGTCCCGTCGCGGGGTGGATGATGGACCGTTTCGGCCCGAAGCTCCTGACGCTCGCCGGGATATCGCTCATAGGGCTCAGCACCCTCGCGGGCGCGACCGTGGCCGAGCTGTGGCAACTCAACCTTTTCTGGGGCGTTTTGAGTGGGATCGGGACCGGCGTCGTCGCCCCCGTCCTCGGCGCGACGGTCGCGAACCGCTGGTTCGTCGAACGCCGGGGACTCGTCCTCGGCATCTTCGGGGCCGCCGCTTCGGCGGGACAACTCATCTCCGTCCCCGCCCTGATGTGGCTCGTCGTCGAGGTCGGCTGGCGGTGGGGCGTGGTCGCTCTGGCCGTCGTCGTCCTTCTCGTGTTCGTCCCCGTCCTCGTCTTCATGCGCGACGATCCCAAAGACCTCGGCCTCAGAGCGTACGGCGAGAAGCGGGAAGACGCTCCCGACGAGAACCCCGAGCCCGGCACGGCGGTGGCGGAGCAGCGCGAGGGCGGCGTGATGGCGCGGGCCTTGCGAAGTCCGGTCTTCTGGCTGCTGTCGGGGAGCTTCTTCATCTGCGGGGCCACCTCGAACGGCATCATCGGCGTCCATTTCGTCCCTCACTCCATAGACCACGGCATCCCGGAGGTCACGGCGGCGAGCGTCCTCGCGTTGATGGGCGCGATGAACTTCGTCGGGACCATAGCCTCGGGTTGGCTGACGGATCGTTATGATCCCAGGAAGCTCCTCGCCGTCTACTACTCGGGTCGCGGGCTTTCGCTCTTCCTCCTCCCGCACGTCACCCACTTCGAGGGGCTGGCCGTCTTCGCGATCTTCTTCGGCCTCGACTACATAGCCACCGTCCCGCCGACCGTCGCCCTCGTCGCCGACCGCTTCGGACGAGCCCACGTCGGCGCCGTCTTCGGCTGGGTCTTCTGCGCGCACCAGATCGGGGCCGCCTCCGCTTCCTACCTCGGCGGTGTGGCCCGCGATGCTTTAGGCGACTACACCCTGGCCTTCCTCACCGCCGGCGTCCTCGCCGCCATCGCCGCCCTCATGGTCCTCGGCGTCCGCCGCGAACCTCCCCCCGCGGAGCCGGCGGGCGCGGAGTCCTGACGCGCCTCGACGTCCCGGTTCAGGACTTGTTCGCCAAAAACTCGATGACTTCGCGGTTGAAGGTCTCGGAGCGTTCGTCGTGCGGCAGCAGCGCGGCGTCTTTGAAGACGCGCGGCGCGGTGCGGGGGTTGTGGGCGAGGAACGGCTTTATTCCCTCGACCGGCGAGGTCTTCGCCTCCCTTCCCCAACAGACCATCGTCCGGTGCGGAACCCGGGGCC
>JBOHBL010000769.1:0-12416 GCA_050698295.1 Rubrobacteraceae bacterium
GGGCAGGATCGTCAACAACTCCGAGACCTTGCTCAACGTCCACAACGCGCTCTTTCTGGGCAAGCCGCTCACCACGAAGTTCTTCACCGTCTACGGCAAGGAGGTGGACATAAAGGTCTACGAAGCGCCGGTAGGGTCCTCGGTGAGCGAGGTCCTGAGCATAGCGGGTCTCGCCGTCGAGAACTCCGGACACCTCTCGGTCCTCGACGGCGGGCCGTACCTGCACGACGTGGCTATCGAGGAGCTGGGATCGGGCGACGCCTACGTGCGACGGATGACGAACTCCCTCTTCTTGATCCCCCGCGGCAGGCAAGGCAAAGAGTACGCCGATATAGAGACCGATCCCCCCGAAGAAGGCATCGTCTCTCTGGTCAGCAAGGTCTCGGGCGCGAACCTGCCCCTGGGCGGCGGTCTATTGACGTCGGCCACGCCGCTCGTCTCCGAGGGCGACGAAGTAGAGTACGAGCAGAAAATAGGCGAGCCCGCCGACGAGGGCTTCTCCATCGGCGTCTGGGCGAGCGTGGGTGGTGATATCTCCTCGATAGAGAACGGCATCGTAGCCATCGCCGGCGGCGCGATATCTCAGGAGGAAACCGAAGCCGAGGCCGAACCGAGTATGGCCGGCGGCACGCCACCTCGCGGGGAGGCCGAACCCTTTCGGGAAGCCGAGTCGAGCAGGTAAGCAGTGGCGAGGCGCCGGCAACCTGATCTCCTCTTCACCGCAAAGCCGTGGGCGAAGATCAACGTCCCTTGCCGTTGCCACCGACGATCCGCACGAACTCCACGAGCATCTGCCGGTACGCTTCGAGCGACGATGAAACGACGTACTCGTTGGGGCCGTGATGTCCGCCGCCTATGGGACCGAACTCGACGCCCGGTATTCCGGCCCGCTGGAAGTAGACGATGTCCGACGCCCCGTGCCGTCCCACTCCGACGGGGTTGCCGTGGTAGTGACGTCTGGCGACCTCCCGGAGAGCCTTTACGTACGGATTCCTCCGGGTGACGTACGTCGGCTCGATAGCGTGGAGGACTTCGATCTCCGCCGGGAGGTCTATCGAGCGGATTTGGCGGGCTATCTCCTTCGGGTCCTGGCCTGGAAGGTAGCGGATGTCGAGGTCGTAGGCGGCGCGGTCTGGGACGCGGTTTATGACGTCGCCGCCGATTATTCGAGCCAAATTTATGCTCGGGTACGGAAAGAGATCGCTGCGTTCTTTGGCGAAGGGAAGCTCGGTGACCCGCTTGCAGTGTTCGTAGGCCATGAGGATCGCGTTCTTTCCGAGCCAGGGCTGGGAACCGTGCGCGCTCTTTCCGAAGAGGGTGACGCGCAGGTCGAGGACGCCTTTGGCCTGGGTGCCTATGTGGAAATCAGTCGGCTCGCCGGTTATGAGGAGGTCGCCTGTGTGGCCTTTTTCGACGAGGACCTCCGCCCCTTTCAGACCTTCGTATTCGCTCTCTTCGTCGGGGACGACGAGGAGTTCGACGGTCGCGTCGCAGCCGATCTCACACAGGTCGATCATCGCGTACATCATCGCCGCCAAAGCGCCCTTCATGTCGTACACTCCCCGCCCGTGCAGCTCGCCGTCCTCCTCGTACGGCTCGAACTGCCACTCCTCGCCCGGAACGACGTCGGCGTGAGCGTGGAAGAGGATCGTCGGCTCCCCGCTCCCGATCCGGGCGACGAGCGAGACGAGTTCGCCTCCGGGACCGGCGCCTTTGTACCGAACGGTCTCCACCCCGCGCGCCTCGAACCAGCCGTGGATGAACTCGACCGTCGAGAGCGCCGCGCCAGGCGAGAACGATGGATAGCGGACCAGCCTCCTGGTCAGGGAAAGCACCTCTGTCTCGCTGCCGGTCCGTAAAGTCAACGAAGCCTCCATCTCGCCAACCGGTGATGGATGCCGGGAAAACCCATACTTCTAAACAACTATATCAGGATAGAGAGCGAAGGAGTCGGGGATCGAGCGAACCCCTGACTCCCCGTTGTCCATTGACAACCTCTGGGGGCGGGAGTATATGTTGTGCGGCGAAAAGTCACGGCAAAAACGCCGAACCTCCGTAAGCCGTCGGAGGGCGGGGGACCCGAATAAGGGATCAATCCCTCGGGGTGAATCGCTGGAGCTTTCAGCGTAGGGCTTAACTCTTTCGGCCCGAACCCGTCAGCTAACCTCGCAGGCGTGGAAGAAAGGGACGACGTGTCTTGCTTTGCCAGACCATCCGGCCACCGACGCGAGAAGGAAACGCCATGGCGCGGGTAGCGGGCTCGCATCCGCCGGGACGTTTCAAGAGGTGGCTGCTCGCGGACCGCATCGAGGAGATGTCGGGGCCGGAGGCCAAAGAAAGCCGGGAGAAGCATCCCTGGTGGAAGATCGTCTGTTTGACGGGGGTGGACTATTTTTCCACCCTGGGGTATTTGCCCGGCATCGCGGCGCTCGCGGCGGGCGCTCTCTCCCCCATCGCGACGCTTTTTATCGTGGCGCTGACGTTATTCGGAGCCTTGCCGATGTACCGGCGCGTCGCCGCGGAGAGTCCGCACGGGCAGGGTTCTATCTCGATGCTGGAGGATTTGCTTTCTTTCTGGAAGGGGAAGCTCCTCGTGCTTTCCTTGCTCGGGTTCGTGGCGACCGCGTGGCTCGTCACGATCACGCTCTCAGCGGCGGACGCGACCGCGCACATCGTCGAGAACCCGTTCGTGCCGGAGCTCCTGCGCGGACGGGAGGTCGCCATCACCCTCGCGCTTCTGGCTTTTCTCGGCGCGGTGTTTTTGAAGGGGTTTCGGGAGGCCATCGGGATCGCCATCTTCATCGTCGCCGCTTTCCTGCTTTTGAACCTCGTCGTCGTCGCCGTCGGCTTCTTCGAGATAGCGAGGAGTCCCGCGGGCGTGGTGGACTGGCGGAGCGCGCTCTTCTCGAACTACGGAGACCCGCTCGTCATCATCGGGGTGTCGCTTTTGATCTTCCCCCAACTCGCCCTCGGTCTCTCTGGTTTCGAGACGGGCGTGAGCATGATGCCGCTCGTAAAAGGGGACGAAAACGACGACCCGGAGCGCCCGGCGGGACGCATCCGCAACACCGGCAGGATGCTCACCGCCGCCGCGCTCATCATGAGCTTCTTCCTCATCACGACGAGCTTCGTGACGGTGGTTTTGATCCCGGCGGCGGAGTTCAAGCCGGGCGGGGCGGCGAACGGACGCGCGATGGCGTACGTGGCGCACAACTACCTGGGCACCACATTCGGGACGGCCTACGACCTGAGCACCATCGCGATCCTCTGGTTCGCCGGGGCCTCCGCGATGGCGGGGCTTTTGAACATCGTGCCTCGTTACCTTCCCCGTTACGGCATGGCTCCAGATTGGGCGAGAACCGTCAGGCCGCTGGTACTCGTCTACACCGCCGTCGCCGTCGTCATCACCATCCTCTTCGAGGCCGACGTGAACGCCCAGGCCGGAGCCTACGCCACCGGAATTCTGGCGATGATGACCTCCGCCGCCTTCGCGGTCGCGCTTTCGGCGCGGCGCAGGGGGTCGAGGAAAGTCGCGCTCGCGTTCGGAATCGTCACCGCCGTTTTCGCCTACGCGCTCGTCGCCAACGAGGTCCAGCGACCCGACGGGATCGTCATCGCGCTGTTTTTCATCGTGGCGATCATCGTCACGTCTCTGGTCTCGCGCGTGAGGCGCTCGACCGAGTTGCGCCAGGAGAGGATCGAGATAGACGAGACGGCCCAGTCGTTCATCGAAGAAGCGGGTGAACAAGGGGAGATCCACATGGTCGCTCACCGCCGTCACAGAGGAAAAGTCCGCGAGTACGCCGCCAAAGAGAAAGAACAGCGCGAGGACAACCACATCCCCGCCGAAGTGCCGATCCTCTTTCTGGAGGTGGACGTGGCCGACCCGTCCGAGTTCGCCGACGTGCTGGAAGTGAGGGGCGTCAAAGTCGGCAAGCACAAAGTCTTGCGGGCCGAAAGCTCCACCGTGCCCAACGCCATCGCGGCTCTCCTGCTTCACCTGCGCGACGAGACGGGAAAGAAGGCGCATTGCTACTTCGGGTGGACGGAGGGAAACCCGATCGTATACCTCCTCCGTTACATCCTCTTCGGAGAGGGGGACACCGCTCCCGTCACCCGCGAAGTGCTTCGAGAGGCCGAGCCGGACCCGGAGAAGCGTCCCGCCATCCACGTCGGGGGATGATACGGTAAACTTCGGCGGATGAGGACGGTCGTGATAGGAGCGGGCGTGGTCGGGTTCACCACGGCGATGATGCTCTCGAACGAGGGGCATCAGGTGGTCCTCATCGAGCAGGACCAGTCCCTCGTCGAACGCGCCACCGAGCAACTCGACGCGCTTGTGATCCAGGGCAACGGCGCGAGCCCGAAACTTTTGTCCGAAGCCGGGATCGGACGCTCGGACCTCCTCGTGGCCGCGACGAACTCCGACGAGGTGAACGTCATCGCGTGTCTCGCCTCGAAGGCGCGGGGGATCGAACGCACCGTCGCGAGGCTCCACAACCCGGACTACTACGACCCGGAGGAACCCCTCGCCAGAGACCTCCTCGGGATAGACTTCGTCATCCACACCGAAGAGATGGCCGCGGGCGCGATAAAGGACTCGCTGATGGTGCCGGGCGCGCTCAACATCGACAGCTTCGCCAACGACAATATCGAGGTCGCCGAGGTCGCCCTGGATGGGAAGTCCCCGGTCGTCGGGCAGTCGCTTAAAGAAGTGCGTCTGCCGGAGCAGAGCCTCATCGTCGGCATCATGCGCGAGAACGAGGCGCTCGTTCCGGGTGGCGACACGGTGCTTCGGGAGAAGGACCACGTGTTGCTCATCAGCGGGCACCGGCACGTCGCCGAAGTCGTTCGGGCCGTCGCCACGGACACCGAGCCCGTCAGGGAGGTCGTGATCTACGGCGGGGGGAGGATCGGGCTGCGCCTCGCCCTCGCCCTCGAAGAGGCGAAGATGAGGGTCAAAGTCGTCGAACGCGACGCCGAGCGCGCCCGCATCGTCGCCTCGCAACTGAAGCGCGGCTTCGTCCTCCACGCCGACGCCCTCTCGCAGGACTTCCTGCTTCAAGAGCGCGTGGACCAGGCCGACGCCTTCGTCGCGGTCACCGGCGACGACCGGGCGAATTTGCTGGCGGCGATGTACGCGAGGCGTTTGGGAGCGAGGCGCACCATCGCCGGTCTCAGCCGGGGCGAGTTCGCGCCGCTCTCGGAGGCGCTCGGGGTGGACGTGACGATCTCTCCGAGGATGCTCGCGGCGGAGGCCGTTTTGCGTTTCGTCAGGAGGGGCGAGGTCGTCAACGTCGCGCTGCTCCAGAACGGGGCCGAGATGATCGAGCTTCGAGTGCCGAAGGATTGCTCCCTGAACGGGAGGCCGCTCGCCGAAGTCAGCTTTCCCAAAGGCGCGATCGTCGGCGCGCTCCTTCGCGGCGACGACGTGATCATACCCACCGGCCGCGACGCGCTCCAGCCCGGAGACGACGCCGTGATCTTCACCATCGAGTCCTCGGTGGACGAGGTCGAAGAACTTTTTGCACCCTAGAGTAATAACGAACGCCCTCGGAGCCGTGTCGGCGGCCGTCGGAGCGGCCCTGCTCATTCCGACCGTCTTCTCCCTCTTCGCCGGCGACGGCACCACGACGGCCTTCCTCCTCCCCGGAGTCGCCTCCATAGTCGTCGGAGCCGTCGCTTTCCATTTCACCCGCCGAACCGACGACACGTACGTCTCGATCCGCGACGTGTTCCTCATCGTGACGCTCGGTTGGATCGGGGTCGCCGCCATCGGCTCGACGCCGTTCGCGATCTCCGGAACTTTGCACCCGATAGACGCCTTTTTCGACTCGATGGCCGGGTTCACCACGACCGGCGCCTCGACGATACCGGTCCCGGAGGATGTCGCGCCCTCGCTCCTTCTCTGGCGCAGCATGACGCAGTGGGCCGGGGGGATCGGGATCATCGTCCTCTTCGTCTCCATCGCCCCCATCGTCGGCTTCGGCGCCACCCAGCTCTACGCCGCCGAGATGCCAAACCCCACCCAGGAACGCATCACCCCCCGCATCCAGGACACCGCGAAGGTGTTGACCTACATCTACCTCGCCCTCACCGTCGGTATCGCCGCAGCTTTGCTTTTGGCCGGCATGGGCCTCTTCGACGCGATCAACCACGCGCTCACGACTGTTTCCACGGGCGGATACTCGACCCGTTCGGGCTCGATAGCGGCCTTCGACTCCCTTTCCATCGAGGTCGTCGTGATCGTCGGCATGGTCCTCTCCGGGACGAACTTCACGCTGTATTTCTTCGCCGCGCAGGGAAGGTTGAAGAGAGCCGCCCTGAACCCCGAGCTTCTGGCCTACCTCGGCATCATCGCCGGGGGTTCGCTGCTCATGACGGCCTCGCTCTACGCCTTCGATTATCACGAGTCGCTCCTCCAGTCGTTCCGCCAAGCCGCCTTCCAGAGCGCGAGCTTCACGACCGGCACGGCCTTCGCGACCGCCGACTGGAACGCCTGGGGACCGCTCTCGCAGGGTTTGATCCTGGTACTCATGGGCATAGGCGGCTGCTCCGGCTCGACGAGCGGCGGCATAAAAGTGGTCCGGATCGTACTCCTCGTCCGAAACGCCGCCCAGGACGCCTTCCGCATGGTCCATCCACGCGCTGTCACGCCCCTCACGCTCGGAGACCGGGTGGTCCCGGAGAGGCTTCGAGCCGCCTTTCTCGGCTTCTTCTTCGTGTACGGAGTAACGCTCGCCGTCGGGACGTTGCTCATCTCGCTCCATCAAGTCCCGCTCGGCGACGCCTTCGGATCGGTCTACGCCTCTGTCAACATCGCCGGGAGCGCCCTCGCCCCCGTGGGCGACCCGGAGTTCTACGCCGGTCTCCCGGCCTCGGCCAAGATCATCCTGTCCTTCTTCATGATGGTGGGGCGTCTGGAACTGTTCACCGTCCTCATCATCCTGACGCCGGCATTCTGGCGAGGGTGATAACTACGGGGAGCAGGGAGTAGAAAAAGACAAAACTACTCCCTGTAGTCATTGACAAACCCTCGCTTCGGGCGTATATCTGCCCACGACAATGGCTACAGCGCCGAACCTCCGGACAGCCGCCGGAGGACGGGGGACCCGAAATACGGCCCGACGAACTCGGGCCTCGGGGTGAATCGTCGGTGGGGCTCCGCCTCGCCGCGTAGGGCTTATCTCTTTCGGCCCGAACCCGACAGCTAACCTCGCAGGCGCCGAAGAGGGAGGTCCGGTGTGTCCGGGGTTTGGCGCCTGTGGGCGCGCGTTTCGGTGTGTTCCATCGAACAGGAACGCCCGGCGTGAACGCCGGGGTCGTTCTGAGGGTCAACGCAGGCGTGGTGCTTGCGATAGGAGTCGCGCTCCTCGCGCCTTTGTGCATCTCGCTCGTTTACGACGACGGCTCTTGGAAGAGTTTCCTGATACCTTCGCTGGCGATGGTCCTCACCGGCGCGCCGGTGTTGTACCTGACGAGGGTCACCCGTTCCGAAAGGGCGGTGGAGCACTTCGGGACCCGCGAGGTATATCTCTCCGTGACGCTCGCGTGGGTCCTCGCCGCGCTCCTCGGCGGCGTCCCGTTCCTCGTCGAGGGAACCTTCTCAAACCCGCTCGACTCGACCTTCGAGGCGATGAGCGGCTTCACGACGACGGGCTCGACGCTGCTTTCGGACATCGAGGCCGAGACGCCCTCGATCCTCTTCTGGAGAAGCATGACGCAGTGGCTCGGCGGCATCGGGATCGTCGTTCTCCTCGTCGCGGTCGCGCCGGCGCTTGGCTCCGGAGCGGCGCGCCTCATCGGAGCGGAGATATCGGGGCTCACCCAGCCACGCCTCACGCCCCGCATCGCCGACACGGCGAAGGCCTTGATCATCGTCTACCTCGCGCTCTCCATCGCCGAAGTCCTCGCGCTCCTCCTCGTCGGGATGAACCTCTACGACTCGGTGACGCACACTTTCACGACCGTCGCCACGGGAGGCTTTTCACCAAAAACGGCCTCCATCGGCTTCTACGACTCGGTCGCCGTCGAAGCCGTCATCATCTTCTTCATGGTCGTCTCCGGCGTCTCTTTCTCGCTGTATTATTCGCTGTACACGGGGCGCGACTGGAGGACCCTGCTCGACCGGGAACTCCTCGCCTACCTCGCCATCATCGCGGGCGCGACCCTGCTCGTGTGCGGCATCCTCCTCTTCCAGGAAGACTACGGCACCTTCGCGCGGGCGTTCCGGAACTCCGCCTTCGCCGTCTCGAGCATCATCACCACGACCGGCTTCATCACCGACGACTTCGACACCTGGGACTCCTCGGCGAAGATAGTCCTCGTTTTGCTCATGTTCGTCGGCGGCTGCGCGGGTTCGACGGCCGGGGGGATCAAAGTCGTCCGCGTCCTCGTCGTCGTGAAGACCGTCTTTCAGGATCTCTTCCGCATGGTCCACCCGAGGGCGGTCACGCCCCTGAAAATAGGAGAAACCACGATCCCCGAGGGCGTCAGGACGGCGGTGCTGGCGCTGTTCGCCGCCTGGGTCCTCACCTTCTCCGTCGCCACCGTCCTCGTCGCCCTCCAGCCGGAACTCAGCGCCATCTCCGCCGCCACCGCCGTCGCCGCGACCCTCAACGTCGTCGGCCCCGGTCTCGGCCAGGTCGGAGCCTCCGAAAGCTTCGAGGTCGTCAACGGCTTCGGAAGGTTCGTATTGACGATATGCATGCTCCTCGGAAGATTGGAGATCTTCACCGCCCTCGCGCTCCTCGCCCCGGCCTTCTGGCGACGGTAAAATACCCGTCTTTCGAGGAAAGAGAACGCATGGACCACGAAGAAGTCGGACGATACTGGGACGAGAACGCTGAAGTCTGGACGAAGCTCGTCCAGGAAGGCTACGACATATACCGGGACGGACTGAACACCCCCGCCTTCCTCGAAATGCTCCCCGACGTGAGCGGTCTCTCCGGCCTCGACATCGGATGCGGCGAAGGACACAATACCCGCCTCCTCGCCAAACGCGGCGCGGACATGACCGCCGTGGACATCTCGAAAGTTTTCATCCGCCACGCGAGGAAGGCAGAGGAAAAAGAGTCTCTCGGCGTCCGGTACGAGGTCGCGAGCGCGGTGGAATTGCCTTTCGAAGATTCGAGTTTCGGCTTCGCCACGGCCTTCATGAGCCTCATGGACATCCCGGAGACGGAGAAAGTTTTCGCGGAGGCGTACCGAATTCTCAAGCCGGGTGGATTTTTGCAGTTCTCGATCTCGCATCCGTGTTTCGCGACACCGCATCACAAAAACCTTCGCGACGCGAGCGGTTTGACCTATGCCCACGAAGTCGGAGACTACTTCGAGAGGCGCAACGGAGAAGTCGAGGAGTGGCTTTTTTCTTCCGCTCCTCCGGAAGCGAGGCAAGGTGTGCGACCGTTTCGTGTCCCGCTCTTTACCCGCACCTTGAGCGAGTGGCTGAATATCGCCGTCGAGACGGGCTTTACCATCGAACGTCTCAGAGAGCCACGCCCGAGCGACGAAGTCATCGAGGAGTATCCCGGTTTGCAGGACGCGCAAGTCGTCGCGTACTTCCTCCACGTCCGGGCGAGAAAACCAGGCTAACGGCTAAAAGCACCGCTAATCATCTCGAATATATTCGAGTACGATGCGGCTGAAGTTCGGCGCGACGGTCACCAACCTTTCCTCCAGAACGTCCTCGAGGGTATTCGGCTGCCTCCTCAGTTCATTTGTCCAACGCCGAAGTATCGCGACGCAAAGATCGGGATCCATTTGCTCCCATTGGCGGCTTAGAAACTCGTCTGGCCCACAGGCGTCTATGTTGTATGGCTCGCGGGAATGCGGCGGGAAGTGCCTCAGGTTCGACGTTACGATCACATCGGCCCCGCCGACGATCGCGGCGGCAAGCACGTGGCGGTCTTTTGGTTCGCAGGTCATGGCCGGGACGATGTCTTCGTATCCCGTTACTTCCGCCTCCTCGAAATGGGTTCGCATCAGGGAGATCATGCGATCCACTTTTTCACGCCCGGCGTCGTCGAGGCGCTTCTTCACGCTGCGAGCGACTTCATCGAGTATCTCCGCGCTCCATCGAGGCTGATAGACGCCGGCATCAGCGAGGCGCAACAACAAATCTCTGAGATACGCCGGATAGAGAACGCTCGCATCCAGCAAAGCTACCGATGGCATGCCGGGCCAGACGGTCTATTCGTCGTAGAGGCCGAGATCGTCGGAGACGCGTGTGATCTCGTCGAGGGCTCCGATCCTGTCCCGGTCACGCTTCTCCTTGTAGGCGGCCAGGTCCTCGAGAACCACCCGGCGGTGCGACCCTACCTTGCGACATGGTATCTCCCCGCGCTCCAGCAACTTCACCAGATGAGGCCGCGATACATTGAGAAGGTCGGCCGCTTGCTGAGTGGAAATCTCGCTCTCAACCGCCAACACCCGCACAGACTTTCCGCTCGCCATCTCCCGAACAGCCTTTTCCAGAATACCGCGCACAGAACGCGGCAACGGGAACTCCCGCCCGGAAGCATCCCTGAGAACAACCTCTCCCCGAACCCCGCTCAACATTTCATCCAACTCTCTCGCCGCGCCCATATCCGGCACCATTCCCTTTTTACGCAAGTCCGACATAACGCTCTTTCATTTCGCTCGCATACCAAATTATACCTTGCAAACAAAATAAACGAAACAGCGGGAGTATCCTCGGACCATCTTCCTATCCCGGCAAATCTATGATCTGGCGCCCCATCAAACTCGCGACGAGTTCGACCGCGAGTTCCGCCGTGCCGTTTCTCTCGTCGAGGATGGGGTTCACTTCGACGACGTCGAGGGAGGTTATGATGCCGGCTTCGTTTACGAGCTCCATGACGAGGTGGGCCTCGCGGTATGAGAGGCCGCCGCGAACCGGGGTCCCGACTCCGGGGGCTATCTCCGGGTCGAGGGCGTCGAGGTCGAAGGAGAGGTGGACGCGTTCGAGGTGCGAGAGGTCTTCGATGGCCCGGCGAACGACCTTCGCGACGCCGTATGCGTCTATCTCCTTCATCGTGTACACGTGGGCCCCGGCTTCGTGAAGAAGTCTTTGCTCGTCGCGATCCACGGAGCGAAGGCCGACGAGCACGACGTCCTCCGGCATGACTTTCGCCCCGATCTCCCCGATGTTCACGAGATCGGGATGGCCGCGGCCGGTGAGCGTCGCGAGCGGCATGCCGTGGACGTTGCCGGAGGGGGAAGTCTCGGGCGTGTTGAAATCCGCGTGTGCGTCGAGCCATATGACCCCGGTTCTTCCGACGGACGCCGCTCCCGAGACGGTTCCGATAGAGACGGAATGATCTCCTCCGAGGATGATCGGGAACAGTCCGTCCGCGACCATTTTCTCAATTTGCGCGGCGATCTCCGAGCATACTTCGCGGATGGCTCCGAGGCGCTGAACTTTGCCGTTCTTCTCGACGGTCTCGGGGATCGGGGTCCGGGCGTTTCCGAGGTCGGTGACCGTGTAACCGAGTTCTTCGAGGGATTCCTGAAAGCGGGCGTACCGGATGGCGGACGGCCCCATGTCCACGCCGCGGCGGTTTTGGCCGAGATCCATCGGGACACCCATTATCGCAACGTCCTTAGTCCGCCCGTCCACAGGCGCAGGATAACAGAGCGCGAGACGACCGGCGCGAGCGGGTCTCCGGCGTCGGACGCGCAAGCTCGACGGCGAGGATCCGGGCGGCTGAACGAGCCGCGAAACGCGTCGCCCGAGAGCTTCGAGGAAGCGGTGGCGCGGATCTTCGAACATTTGATGGCGGACGGAAAGACCGGAGCCGCCGAACCGGATCGGTGGGTGTTTACGCGCGAAGTCTCCGGTTCCGGCTCGGTCTCTGTCACGGCGAGCTGTGAATCGCCGTGACGGAGGATTTGGAATCTCCCCCGATCAAACCGGACTCGGAGGTCGTCGAATTCCGCCGGACGTTTATTGCGGCGCGTTCGGCGAGAGGAGAAAAGCAGCGAGCGCCGCTCCTTTGGCGGCGCCCGGCGATTGGGGTTGCGGTTTAGGGGATGCGCTACTGGTTCACGCAGACCACGTAGACGATCAAACGCCAGTTGAAGGATGATTGTATGCCGGATGTATCCATGTCGTCGGCCGCCACCGTCCACCTCGTGACGCCGACGGGATAGCTCTCCCTGAACGCGATCTCATGGGCGAAAGCCGAGCCGTTGCCGGTCCCGCTGCTGGAATACCGTCCGCCGCCCGAGATGGCTATCTTGCCGCTTGGGCAGTCCGCCCCAGCGGACTTGCTCGCGTCGTTGTTGAACGGGCCCGAGTTCTGGACGATCTCGCGGCCCGTCACGCCATCGCTCTCGCAGACGACCGTCCCGGCCTGCGAGATGGATTGGATCGAAGATCCGGACGGACACGAATCCGAGACCCGCTCCTGGAC
>JBOHBL010000770.1:0-13922 GCA_050698295.1 Rubrobacteraceae bacterium
GAATTCCACCGGGCAAAAAGTTGACTGGCTGAAAGCGAAGCGTGCTGACCGGCTATTCGTCCTTGCTGATCCAGTACGTGAAGCCGAGGGCGCCGCCGTAGACGGCCAGTATCAGCAGGAACGACGCGAAGAAGCGAAAGATTCCGATGGGCTCGGGGTCTCCGATGGGCGACTGGAGCAGCAACAGCGTCAGTTCGGGCATTTACCTCACTCCTGAGCCGAGTCCTTCGACCGGACATCTATCGGGCGTGAATTCCTGATCGAGCGTCACGCAGTTGTATATGAGGTAGCCGGGGTTGCCGCCGGCGGCCGCCGGGCCCTCGTCCACGCGGCGGGCGGTCTCGCGGGTGTAGCCCATCGTGATCATGGTCAACACCACCGTGACGGCGCAGATCATGAGCGCGAACTGGCTCCACCGGCTCGCCCTCCCCCAGTGAAACCCGACCGCCGTCGCCTTCAAATACAGCGCCACCACGAACACCCCGACGAGCATCAGCCCGATCAGGCCGATGTACTTCCACGGGTACATCGCTCCGAGCGGTATCGAGGTGTCCTCGCCGTTGGCGAAGACGAGCCCTATCTGGGGGATGACGTTCGCGTCCGACGGGATGATGTTCAGTATCGAGAAGAGCGCCGTGAAACCGAGCGCCCCCACCGACAACTTCCTCAGCAGCTCCATCGGCTTGACGGCGAAGCGGAGCTTGTGGACGAAGTACGCCGTCGAGGCGATGCTCATGATCGTGATCCAGACCATCAGAAGGAGGAAGACCCACGACTTGTCGCCGAGCATGATGGTGTCGAAGGCCGAAGGCGCGGTCTCGCGGATGCCCTTGAGATAGCCGTAGCCGATGACGGGCTGCATGATGAGGAACCCGAAACCCCACAGAAGTCCCCAGTGTCCCATCCAGTCGTAGTATTCGCGGTCGTCCTCGCGGGCGGAGCGAAGGTAGCGGTATCCCGCCCAGCCGGCGATCAAAAATCCCGCGTACGAGAAGTTGCCCACGAAACGGTGCATGTTGAGCGGGACCATCGTCTGGTTGAGGAAGGTGGTCGCGACCGCTCCCGCCTCGCCGAGATCCACCTCAGGCGGCGTGAGCATGAAAGACGCCACGGCGTCGATCATCGTCATCGCCATGAGGCCCATGAACCCCGCCACGAACCCGAAGACGACGTGGAGGGCTTTTCGATACGCCAGCGTGTCCCATACGTTGTACCAGGCGTAGACGATGATGATCTGCCCCAGGAACATGAACGCCTCGACGAGGAACACCCAGAAGAAGATGTTCTGCAAATACGAGAAGAACACCGGGAAGAGCGTGATGAGCGCCAGCACGAACGTGATAGCAAGCGCCGCCCCCGAGGCGAAGAGCAGCACCACGAAGCGGGCCAGGTTCCTGGCGAACCGTTCGTAACGCGGTTGCTTGGTGACCATCCCGAGGTATTCGCTGGTGGCGGCTATAAGGACCGCGCCGATGATGAAGGTGGCGAAGAGGATGTGCGACTGCACCAGAACGGCGATCACGACGTTCTTGCCGATTATCGGGATTTCCAGGTTTCCTATCGGCACTCGCTACCCCCCTGTCTCGCCCTTTCGACTCACTGTCCCGGGAAGTTGATGATCCTGCTGACGGCCAGAAGCATGTTCAACAGCACCACGATGATGACCAGAATGCCCACTATCGTGGCGAAAGGCCGCTTGACGGGGCTGTAGATCGGGGTCCGATCCAGCCACGGAAGCGCGAAGAGCAGCCCGATGAAGATCGTCGGTATCGCCACCGCTCCGAACGCGATGAGCGCGTATCCGGGGAAGAACATGAGCATCTGCTCGTAGAAGAAGAAGAACCACTCCGGACGGGGCACGTAGTCCACGGTCGCCGTGTTGGCCGGAGCCGAGAGCGGAGCGGGCGCCGCATACGACAGCACCGTGCAGGCGATGAGCAGCAGCATCATCACGAAGCCGTCGCGCACGATCTGACCGGGGAAGAACCCCATCGTCTCGTCGGGACGGTCGAAGACGTTCTCCTCGGTTATGATTTCTTCGTCTTTGGGCCTCGCGGGGGCCGCCCGCCCCTGCGTGAAGTCCTTCTGCACGTCCGTCATGGCCTAACCTCTCCTGTTTCTATCTCTGCCCGCATGATACACGGGCGCCCTCCCGCGCTCGGTAAACACGCTTACTCCCTGTCCCTGCGTTCGTCATCCTCTTCGTGCTCCCGGTAGCCCTCCTCGCGCTGGCGTTCGTGGAGCTTCGAGAGCCTGTCGGTGTACTCGAACTCCGAGCCGAACTCGCCGTGACGGCGGAGGAGATACAAATGAATGCCGATTAACGGCGCGATCATGGCCGGCAAGAGCCACACGTGGATCGCGAAGAACCGCGAGAGCGTCGCCGGTCCCACCACGTCGCCGCCGAGCAAGAAGTGCGTGATGTACGGGCCGAGGAACGGCGAGTAGGAGCCGATCTTGATGCCGACCACCGAAGCCCAGAAACCGTCCTGGTCCCACCGGAGCAGGTACCCGGTAAACGCCAGCCCGATAACCAAAAGGAGCAACACGACGCCGATGATCCAGTTCATCTCTCGCGGGGCTTTGTAGGAACCGGAAAAGAAAGTGCGGGCCATGTGCAGTCCTATAACGGCCAGCAGGAAGTTCGCCGACCAGTAGTGAATGCCCCGGATGAGGGTGCCGAAGTACGCCTCTTCCATGATGTAGTAGATCGAGTTCCAGGCGTGGTCGGTGGTCGGGACGTAGTAGAAGAGGAGCAAAATTCCCGTCAAGAACTGAAGCGTTATGAGAAACAGCGTCGCGCTCCCCAAAGTGTAGAGCCACGCGCCTCTTTTGGGGACGGGCTCGTAGAGGAAGTGTTCGAGCTGGGTGACCACTCCGGTGCGGTCCTCCATCCAGTCCGCGACGAGCTTGCCGGCTTCAATTGTCTGGGATCTCAGCCTGCCGATCATTTCGTTCCCTTTCCTGGTCCTCTCCTAGATGACGTATGGCTCTTGCGTGCTGAAGCCCGGAATGCCAGGCTGGATGTCGAAGCCGTGCTTGACGTACAGTCTGCCGTTCTCGCGGACCTCGAACGTCGTGTAACGATACATCCCGCGAGGCGGCGGTCCACCGTACCACCCGCCGTTTATGTCGTAGATGCCGCCGTGGCACGGACAGAGGAACTCGCCCTCGCCGTCGGCGTTGATGATCCAACGCACGGGACATCCCAGATGCGCGCACGAGTTGTTGAGGACGTTGATGCTGTTTTCGATCTCCTCGATCTCCTCGGGCGTGAACCCTTCCGACTTCTCTTCGAGGAAAGCGGGCTTTTCGGGCTCGCCGATCTTCGCCCCCTGGTTGCCCTGGTCCACGGGTTCCTCTATCGGAGCCTTCCACGAGAGCCAGACGGCGTGACGAACCGTGAACTCGTTCTGAGAGCGCGGCGTCTCCGGCACCTGCTCCTGAACGTCCGGGTCGCCGTAGATCTGGTCTATCGGAAACTCGATGGTGAAGACCTGCGGTTCGTCCACCGGGATGTCGACGACGGGACCGACCTCCTGCCAGTCCTCGCCCACGTCCGTCTGGCCGAGGATGTCTATGTTTATCACCGGCTCCAGAAGGAAAGCCGCCGGAGGGATGGTGAGGATCGCCCCCATCACCGCGCCTATGGCTCCGAGGCTGATGAAATCTCCCCGGGTCATGCGGTCTCTCTGTAGCTCAGCCACTTCGTCCCCTTCTAGACGCTACTCGCCGCCGATGTCGAACCCGGTCGGCGGAGGGCTGGTCTCCACCGTGAAATCGGGCTGATTATATACCGTGAACGGCGCCCTCGAATTCGACTTCATGAACCCCATGTTGAGCGCCACGACCGCCGCCAAAACCCCAAGCCCCATCAGAATGAATCGGTAACTCCGGCCCGGACTGCCGTACTGAAAACGCAACCTCCCGCGCATGTACATGATAAACGCCCCGAGCGTCGCCAGGATCATTATGAGTATCGCGATGTAGCGGAGGTAGAAAAACGGCGACTCGTAAGGAACGTCCGCCAGAGGCGAAACGGAGTAGACGCCCGCCACCGCCGCGACCAGGGCGAAAAAGCGGATCGGGACCCTCCCGCTCCTGTCCGGGTGGCGCTCGGCTCCGAAGTACATGGCGGCGCAGGACAGGACGAAGACTATCACCACCAACAGCAGGTTTATGTACAAAAGGTTCGAGGTCGCGCCGGAGGTGAGGCGCTCGTAGGCGCCGCCCGCCGAGGCGCCGGTGGCCGGGTCGGCGGGGGCCGAGAGCTTCAGCGCGTAGACGATGGCGAACCCGACGAGCGGCTGGAGCATCAGAAACCCCACGCCCCACGTCAGGCCGACGGAGCTCGCCCAGTCGTAGTAGGACTTATCCGCCGCGCTCTTGGCGCGGACGTACATGAACGATGCCCAGGCGGCGACGGCGAAGGCCGGCCACGAGAGGTTCGCGAAGGTCCGGTGCAGGATCATCTCGACGAACATCGGGTTGAAGAGCCCCTGAAGGGCGACCCCGACGCTCGCGATGTTGCCCTGCGTGATTTCCGGCGTCCCGCCGCCTCCGGTGACCATGTAAGTATCTATCCCGGTCATGATGACCATCCACACCCAGATAAAGAAGCCCATCGCGAACCCGAAGGCGATGTGCCGTCCCTTGTGAAGCACGGCGTAGCGGTCCCACTTGTAGTAGTAGGTGTACATCCCCCACAGCGATATCACCATCGCGGCCATCGCGATCACGACGTAGTAGAAGAAGTGCGTGAAGATCGACGCCGTAACCTGCGGATAGAGTCCGACGAGGAGCACCAAAAACAACACGGCGAACGTCGCGCCGGTGGAGAAAGTCAGCACGTTGAAGCGCACGAGCGAACGGGCGAGGCGGTCCATGCGAGGGCTGCCGGTGCGCGCGCCCCAGGCTTGCAAAACCGGGGCCGCAAGCGCGAAGCCGACGAAAAGCTCGGCGAAGAAGATGTGGATGATCATCGTCACGCCCGTGACGGCTCGCGCGCCGCCTATCTCCGAGAGGGCGTCCGAAAGGTCTATCTGAGCCAGGAATTGAAGACCGGACAGGGTTTCCACGCTCTAACTCCTAACTCTCTTGGACTTCCCGCGGCTGGCGCTCGTCGGTTCTGGAGCGGTAGAGCGTCGCCTGATGGACCGCCCGAGGTTCGAAGCGCCCGTTCATCAGATAGTAGACGGCGTCGCCGCGCTGGAGGACCTCCCGGATCGGACGCAGGAGCCGCCTCTCGGTGGTGTTGGCGAAGAGAAGGACCTTGCCCACCTCGAACTGCTCGTTCCAGGAGCTGGCTTCTTCCCTCGGGGCCTCCATCTCCATCAAGATGGGTTCGACCCCAACCCGCGAGAACACCCCCGCGAACAATATCGCCGCGAGCGAAGCGAATACCATGAAGGTCGGTATCCCGATGGCCGGCGTCGTTATGGCGAACAAAGCCCCGACCACGATGAAGACGACACCGAACCCGATGACCGTCCCGAGCCCGCGCCGGTCGTCGGGGATCACGATGTAGCGGGTGCCGTCCGGGAACGGCTCCGGCTCGCCGGGATTCTTGCGCTTGAGTATGACCGTCAGGTCGTCCGGCCCGACCCCAAGCTCGCGTATCTCGCCGACGGCCCGGTTCAG
The DNA here is from genome assembly GCA_050698295.1 of Rubrobacteraceae bacterium. Taxonomy (GTDB): domain Bacteria; phylum Actinomycetota; class Rubrobacteria; order Rubrobacterales; family Rubrobacteraceae; genus JACCWD01. The sequence goes on from JBOHBL010000770.1 coordinate 5,641, forward strand.
TTCGGCGCCGTCGGCTATAACGCCCACGACGGTGTATTCGGTCTCCCTCTCCGGCGTTTCCCGCCCCTCTGTCAAATCCCTACCTCCACCGGGAACATAAATTACATTTCGCTTTTCAACACCGCTCGAACAGGATACCGAATCGAGCCTGTTCATACTAGAGGACTCTCTACCCACCGCGCGGGTATCTTGTTCACAAAAACAGGGAGTAGTGAATAGTGAGTAGTAGTTTTTCTATTCACCACTCACCGTATTTCTTTGTGAATCCTTCCGCCGGTCGTGGCCGGTTGGCTCGGGTACACTACTTTCCGTGGAGACTCAGAGGACGCGGGACAGGCTCACCGGGGAGCATCTCGAAGAAGACTACGAGATGCCGGGGCTTGGGCGTTGGGCAAAGCGAAACGTCTGGCTTTTGGTGCGGCTGTTCATGGTCATCGTCTTCACTTTCGGGACGTCTCTCATCGTGGATCGGTTCTCTTATGGTCTCGAAGTGAATCCGGCGGATATCACCGCCGAAGAGATCAACGAGGGCAACCTCCCCGCCGGCGTCGAGGAGGGCGACTACGTGAGGATAACCGGCGCCGCGGACGTCGGAGAGAATTTGACGCCGCAGAACGTGGGCACGGAGGAATCCGGGATAGGCGTCTCCGCGCGCTACAGCGTTCCCTACTACTACTTCCGCCTGCGAGAGACGAACGACAACCTGCTCGTCCAGACCGGCAACGGCCTGCCGAACTTCTACGACATCGAAGGCGAGCAAGTAGTCTGGGAAGGCAGCCTGTCCACCGTGGGGACGGTGATCTTCTTCAGCACCACCCAGGAGGGCCTGGAGCGCGCCGGACTCCCGCGCGACCGGAGCATCCCCGTCGTGGAGGTCGGAGAGACGCCGGAAACGTACCGCGACCTCTTCCCCGCCTACTCGGTCGTGATCGCGGTGTGGCTGGCCTCTCTGGTCTGGCTCCTCTGGAGGAGGAACACACCGTTCGGTTAGAGCGGGTCAGACGAACTCCGCGGCCAGCGGAGGCTGACCGTGGACTTCGACGGTGAAGGAATCTCCCTTTCGGGCGTCCACGGCTCCTCCCAGAGAGCCGGAGAGGACGACGTCGCCGGGATTCAAACTCACTCCGAAGGAGTGGAGCTTTCGGGCGAGCCAGGCCACGCCGTTGGCCGGATTTCCCAGGGCCGCCGCGCCGACAGCCTCGATGGCGGACTCGCCGTTTTTGGAGACGATCATGCCCAGAGTGCGGAGGTCTTCTCCGACCAACTCCTCGTCCCACGGACCCAACGTGTATCCGCCGTATGAGGCGTTGTCAGCGATGGTGTCGGCGAGCTTTATCTTCCAGTCCTTTATGCGGCTGTCCACGACCTCGACCGAAACGGCGAGGGCTTCGGTGGCGGCGAGAACTTCTTCGGCGCTCACGTCGTCGCCGGAGAGAGGTTTGGCCATGAGGAAGGCTATTTCACCTTCGACGCGAGGGTATATGAAAGCGTCGGTCGGGATTTCGGCGCGGCCTTTCGAATCGGCGGCGAAGTAGCGTGAGGACCACAAAGAACCGTAGTCCGGCTCGTTCACGTTCATCATGTTTTGCATGGCCGCGCTCGTCAGCCCGATCTTCCTTCCGAATATCCTCTCTCCCCGTTCCATCCGAAGCTTGGTCCACCGGCTCTGGACGGCATACGAGTCTTCCACCCTCAACCCATCGCTGTCGGTGAGCGGGGCGATGGGCGTTTTATTCTCCCACGCCTCGTCGAGGCGGCGAGCGAGGGCTTCGACGTCAGCCATTGAGGGTCCCGGCGAAGAAGTCGAGGAGGAGCTCGTTGAAGGCTTCTTTGTACTCGATCATGGTCCAGTGACTGCACTGCCCGAAGACGTGAAGCTGGACTTTGGGGAGATGTTCGAGCAAGAACAAACTCGTCTCAAGCGGAACGATGTGGTCGTCGCGACCGTGGATGAGAAGCGCGGGCCGGGTCATCTTCTCGTACGCGCCGTCCGGCAACTTCACGCCGTCTATCTGGCGCTGGCGGGGCGGCGGGAACATCGCCTCGAAGCTGCGGCGAACCTCCGGGGTCATCGCGGCCTCGGTACGCATCCGGGCGATGTTGTCGAGGTCGTCCCCCACCGTGGCTTTCGGGTCGTAGGCGAAGTAGTTTATGACCTCTTTCATGTGCTCTGGCGTGGGGTCCTCGTAAAATCCCCATATGTCGTTTATCTGCTCGGAGATCTGGTGCGGAGGACCTATGGGTCCCATCATCGCCATCTTCCCGAAGCGATCCGGGCGCCGATCCACGAGATGAAGCGTGACCGCGCCTCCCATCGAGTTTCCGACGAGGTGAGCTTTTTCTATCCCGAGTTCATCGAGAAGGCTTATATTCTGCTCGACCCACACGTCCATCCACGCGGGCATGTCCGCGGGATACTCGCCTTCTTTCGGATGCTCGGTCTTCCCGAAGCCGACGAGATCCGGAGAGAGGCAGTCATACTTCTCGCCGAGGGCCGGAAGCGCGAACTGCCAGTTCGACCACGAAACCACCCCCGGCCCCGAGCCGTGGAGAAAAAGAATCGCCTCGTCGTTCCCCTCTCCGGTTCGATTCAAAAACGTCTCGTACTTCCCCGTCTTCGCCGTGGACGTCTTGTTTTCGGCCATTTGTTTTCTCCCTTCGGTCGTTGCTTCGCCCTCACCATATATACGAATGATCGTGGTATTCGATCTCCAGATTCCGGTACGTCCCTGTATAGAAAAGAAGCGGCGTCCCGTCGTCGTAGTCGAGGTGTTCGACGCGCCCGATGTACAAAGTATGGTCCCCGGCGGGATGCTCCTCGACGACCTCGCACACGAGGTGGGCGAGCGCGCCGTCTATGAGCGGGATGCCGTCATGCTCGATGAATGGGACCTCGACGCCGTCTTTCGGGCGTCCGGCGAAATGCTGCGACATGTCCTCCTGCTTGTCCGAGAGGATGCTCACCCCGTAGCGTCCGCTTTTCGGAAGGACGCTGTTCATGTTCGCCCGGTTGTCCACGGAAATCAGGACGAGCGGGGGATCGAGCGAGACCGAGACGAAGGCGTTTGCGGTCATGCCGTGGACGTCGCCCTCGTGTTTGGTCGTGATGACGGTGATGCCGCTTGCGAAGCGTCCGAGGGTGCGGCGGAAGTCGAGGGGGTTTATCTTTCCGTTCGATGTCATCCGGGTACTCCTTCCTTCTTCCGGGCGAGTTCGACGGCGACGTCGAGGATCCAATCCTCCTGACCCGCCACCGCCTGACGCCGCCCAAGCTCCACCAATATCTCCCTCGGGTCAAGGTCGTACCTTTCGGCGGCCCTTTTGGCGTGAAGGAGAAACGTCGAGTACACGCCCGCGTAGCCGATGGCGATCGAGTCCCGATCCGGAAACGGCTGGAAGGGCATGAACGGGGCGATGACGTACTCGGCGGCGTCCATGAGCCCGAACACGTCCAGGCCGGGGTTGAGATCCATCCTGTCCAGCACCGCCGCGACAAGCTCCGTCGGAGCATTCCCGGCCCCCGCCCCAAGACCGCGCAAACTCCCGTCTATCTGGTCGGCGCCCGCCTTCACCGCGGCGATGGTGTTGCCGATGGCGCTCCCGAGATTGTCGTGGGCGTGGTACCCAACCTGTATTTCGAGAGAGTTTTTCAACGCCTCCACCCTCGCCGCCGCGTCGTCTGGGAGCATGGCTCCGGCGGAGTCGACGACGTAGACGCAGTCCGCTCCGTAGGACTCCATGAGCTTCGCCTGTTCAGCGAGGAACTCCGGCGGGCGGAGGTGGGCCATCATCAAGAAGCCGACGGTTTCCAGGCCGATGTCTTTCGCGATCTCGAAGTGCTCGCCTGATACGTCGGCCTCGGTGCATTGGGTGGCGACCCGCACGATGGAGAGGCCGCGCTCCGCCGCCTCCCTGAGTTCCTTCACCGTCCCGATTCCCGGAACGAGGAGGGAGGCGATGCGGGCTTGTTCGGACACTTCGACGGCGGTGGAGATGAGATCCATCTCGGGCGTGCCGGAGAAGCCGTATTGTATGGATGTTCCGCCAAGCCCGTCGCCGTGCGAAACCTCGATGACCAGTATTCCGGCTTTATCCAGCGCGGAGGCGACGTCCCGAACTTGCTCGACCGTGAACTGGTGGGCCATCGCGTGCGAGCCGTCGCGGAGACTCGTGTCCGTGACGCGGGGGGGCTTTATGCTCGTCATGCCACCGCCTCCTTCGCTCCGAGGAGGTGCCTCGCGAATCGCTCCCCCACGCCCCGCGCCGCCGAGGTCATGATGTCCAGGTTGCCCGCGTACTTCGGCAAAAAGTCCCCTGCCCCCTCGACCTCGATGAGAAGTATGACGATGCGCTTTTTGCCCCACGGCGTTTCCTGCTCGTCGAAGACGGGCTCGTTTTTGAGGTGGTATCCGGGGACGTATTTCTGGATGTCGGCGACCATCCGCTCCACCGACTCGACGACCTCGGTTTCGTCGAAATCGTCCTCGGCGACGGCGTAGATGGTGTTCCGCATCATTATGGGGGGGTCGGCGGGGTTGAGGACGATGATCGCTTTGCCGCGCTTCGCGCCCCCGATCTCTTCGAGTCCGCGTCCGGTGGTGAAGGTGAACTCGTCTATGTTCTGGCGAGTGCCGGGGCCGGCGGAAAGACTCGCCACCGTGGAGACCATCTCGGCGTATTCGACGGGGGCGACGCGCGAGACGGCCCGCACCATCGGCGTCGTCGCCTGCGCGCCGCACGTCATGAGGTTCACGTTGTCTTTGTCGAGGTGCTCGTCGAGGTTCACGACGGGGACGACGTACGGGCCCCGGGCCGCCGGGGTGAGATCCACCGCGATCTTCCCCGCCTCTTTGAGCATCTTCGCGTGCCTTATATGAGCCTTCGCGCTGGTGGCGTCGAAGACGATTTTTATGTCGTCGTCTTCGAGGATGGGGCCGATGCCTTCGTGCGTCGTCCCGATGCCGAGTTCCCTCGCTCGTTTCAGTCCCTCGGAGCTTTCCTCGATGCCGGCGAGCATGGCGAGTTCCATGTGGCCGGGTTCTTTGTGGAGCTTCATCATCAAATCGGTGCCGATGTTTCCGGAGCCGACGATGGCGACTTTGACTTTTCCGTTTTCAGACGACGGCACTCGATGCCTCCTTTTTCGTTTTCCTTGCGGCTCGTCCCGCGTATCCGAGGTTCCGCGAGACTTCCCTCACGGCGGAGATGATGGCGTCGCGGTATCTTTCCTTGTTCGCGTCGAAGCGGTACGTCGGCACCGACAAACTCATCGAGGCGACGACCTCTCCGGTGTGGTTCCGGATCGGGGCGGCCACGCAACTGAGTTCCAAAACTCCTTCTTCGAGGTCGTACGAACACCCCTGTTTCCGGACGCGCTCCATCTCTTTTTGGAATTCTTCGAGGGTTGTGATCGTATTCGGAGTCCTCGCGGGCATCCCCTCCCGCTCCAGAATTTCGACGACCTCTTCCCACGGACGATGGGCGAGGATCGCCTTCCCGACCGCGCTGGCGTGCGCGGAGAATTTGTTTCCGACGGCGGTGACGGCGACCTGCACGGCCTTCGTGCCCTGCATCTTGTCCACGTAGATGACCTGCCCGCGCTCCAGAGCCGCGAGATGAACCGTCTCCCCGAAGACGGACACCAGATATTCCATCGCCCGGCGGGCCTCCTCGTGAAAGCCGGTCGTGGCGAGAAGGACCTTGCTCATCGCCATGATCTGCCACCCGAGCCGGTACCGCCTCTCATTCGTGCGCCGGAGCAAACCCTGCTCCGCCAGCGCGCTCATCATCGCCGACGCGCTCGACTTCGGAAACGCCAAAGCCTTCGAAACCTCGCTTACCCCCCACTCCGGCCTCTCCACCGAGAACAGGCTCAAAACCCGCCCCGCCTTGTGAACAGTCCGCAAACCAAACTCCTTTTCCCAGTTTCCATAAATGAAGATACCCTCTCATGTCCGGCCGCACAACGACAGCGTTCGCCAATGGCGAACGAAGGCGAATTTCAGGAAAATTCTGAAACCCGCCGGGAGTCGGGTCGCCTCGCGTTCCTCTTCGCTCGCTTTGGGAGTCTCGATATTTCGTCTTCCCCTATGCCCCGGAGTGGAATCCGGATGATTAAAAGTATCTCCAAGATATGTTTGACCGTTGGCTCGATGCGTCGGAGCGAGCGCCGATCCCGTGGCGCGCGCCTTCTCTCATGCGGGCAGGATGCCCGCGCCCCCAGAGAGGAAAGCCGCCTTCTCTCATATTCAAGTTGGGGGCACTTGATTCGCGGCTTTCGTGGTGAAATGCTCCATTATTTCACCGCCCCGCCGGGATCGGTTTCGCGCGGTGTTCATCGAGTTGCGCGGCGCAGGCGTTTTTCTCCGGCATAGCCGAGTCTTTCGGAGACTTCGCGGGCGGTGGCGAGGAGGGTGGTCCGGTATTTGTCGAGAGAGCCCTCGAAGCGGTATTTCGGGACGGAGAGGCTTATGGCGGCGACGACCTCTCCGGTGAGGTCCCGGATCGGGGCCGCCACGCAGCATAGCTCGAGCATTCCCTCTTCGAGGTCGTAGGCGTATCCTTGCCGCCGGATGCGCTCCAATTCCTCGCGCAGCTCTTCGGGCGCGGTGATGGTGTTCGGCGTGCGGGCCGGCATGCCCTCGCTCTCCAGGATTTCCTCGACTTCGTCCCAGGGACGGTGGGCGAGAAGCATTTTCCCACGCCGCTGCAATGACTGTGGATCTTGAACCCGACCCCGGTTACTTCGACCCGAACCGCCTTCGTCCCCTGCATCTTGTCCAGATAGATGACCTGACCACGCTCCAGCGCCGCCAGATGCACCGTCCCCCCGAAGACGAACACCAAACGCTCCATCGCCCGGCGCGCCTCGTCCTGCAACTCGCCCGCGCCGAGCAAGACCTGATTCAAGGAGATCACACGCCACCCCAACCTGTAACGCCTCTCGCGCGCGCCGAAGAAAACCCTCGTCCTCCAGAGCGGACAGTAGCTCGGAAGCACTCGACGCGGGGATCTCCAAAGCCCGAGCTATCTCTCCCACACTCCATTCGGGACGCTCGACGGAGTAGATCCAAGACCCCTCCAACCTTCCTCACCGTCCCGTATTTGCGCGTCCCACGCTCCACCTTCACACTAATGTCCTTTCCTGTCTCGAACCACGAACATAGCATCCTGACCTCCGACACTCAACGCATGACTTCGATAATGTCGAAACAAGTCGCCAAAATGCATTGTTCGAGATGCTTTTTGCAGCCCTGAACGCAGTTTACGCGGGATTTCGCAAAATATTCCACTTTGGATTCGCTATTGTCGAATGTCTGTCTGGGGAGTCGTCTCGTTATCGTATAGCATGGAATGAGTTCGGGAAAGGACGGGAACCGGGAGGTGGAACGCGGATGTTGTCCGATGAGCTTTCGGAGGGTTTGGTCCGGCGGTTGTTCGAGGCCGAACGCGACCGTGTTCCCATCGCTCCGCTCAGCGACTCTTATCCGGATTTGAGCGAGGAGGACGCTTACCGGATACAGGACGGGTTGGTGGCCGCCGGAGGCGAAGGGGTGATCGGCTACAAGCTGGGCTTTACCAGCCGGGCCATGCGGGAGCAGATGGGTATCTCCGGCCCGAACCACGGGCGGCTCACCGGCGGAATGCGGGTGGACTCGAACGGCGCGAGGATCGAACTGTCGCGCCTCATACACCCGAGGGTGGAGCCGGAGGTCTCACTCCTGATCGAGCACGACCTCCACGGCCCTGGTTTGCTTCCCGTCCAGGTGTACCCGGCGATAAGATGGGTGTTCGGCGCTCTGGAGGTGGTTGACTCCCGCTACCGGGATTACCGTTTCCGCGCCGAGGACAATGCCGCCGACAACAGCTCCGCCGCTCGCTTCGTGCTCGGCCCCCCGACCGCTCTCGGGGGCGTCCCGGACCTCCGTCTGGCGGGCGCGATGATATGGCAAAATGGAAGGCTTCTCGGACGCGGCATCGGAGCCGACGCTTTGGGAGGCCCGATCGACGCCGTCGCGTGGCTGGCGAACCGCCTGGGCGAAGCCGGTCGAAAACTGGAAGCCGGGAGCATAGTCCTGACCGGGGCCTCACGCAAGCCCACTCCGTCGGCGAAGGAGGAACGTTCGTCGCGGAGTTCGCCGGGCTGGGAAGCGTCAAAGCACACTTCGAGCGAAGCGCGAAACGCCGGGAGTCGGGATGAAAGCCGCGGGCAAGGAACAATGCGGCGCGCTATTTCGGTATTGTCGAAAGAATGTGGATTTTCTATCCAGGCAGAGCGCCTC
>JBOHBL010000771.1:0-6430 GCA_050698295.1 Rubrobacteraceae bacterium
ATGCCGGATAGGGAAGACAGGCTGGAACGGGAACTTAGAGAACTCGGCGCCCGTCTCGAATACCCCCCGACCCCGGACGTATCGGAGAGGGTGCGGAGCATGATCGAAGAAGAGGAACATTCCCGCCGGCGCGGATTTTTCTCTTACCTCCCGTCCGCGAAGTGGGCGGCAGCGGCGGCGGTCGTGGTATTGACGGCAGTCCCGGCGCTCTCTCCGGAGTTCCGCGACACCGTGTCAGGCTGGTTTGTCTACGGGAGCGGTGGATCGGCGGGAGAGGTCGCGCAAGAGCCCGGACGCGCCGGGGATGTCGCTGAATCCGCGGGGCCGGAAGCGACTCCCTCCGGCGAAGCCGACTCGCCGGCCTCTTCCTCGGGGGCCGCTGAGAGGATCACGCTCGAAGAAGCGAGGTCGCGGATACGAGGTTTGCTCGTCCTACCCGAACTCGGCGCACCGGAGGAGATCCAGGCCGTCGGAGGAGGCGGCGTCACGCTCGTCTATGATGCCCCCGACCTCACCCTGACCCAGCGTCCCGGCGAAGTCGAAACGGCGTTCCCGGCCACGAGAAGCTCGGGGGCTGAGTACGCGACCGTGAACGGCGAGCAAGGATACTGGCTCCCGTCGGGGACTTTATTCTGGGAGCGGGATGGGCTGGCGCTTCGTCTCCGGTCTGATCTTTCGAAGGAAGCCGCGATCCAGCTCGCCGAATCCGTGCGATAGTTTGCCGAAAAGCCCGGCTTTTCCGCAATCGTCGGGAACCGATCCACTCCGGACGTTGTACTTGAGGCAACGGGACTTCGAACGCCGCCGAAAGGATATGGAAAGGAGGCTGGGCGGAATGAGTTGGGTGGAGTATGCGGTGAGGTTGCTCGTCGTGGGCGGGGTCGCGGCCCTCGTCCTCGCGTCGTGCGCGAGCGCGGACTTGCCGGAGCCGGCGGAGGCTCCGGCGTCCGGCGGTATGGCAGAGTCGGGTGGGGAGTTCGCGGCCGTCGAGGACGAGGCGGTTCGGAGCGGGGAAGACGCGGGTGGATTCGACCGCCGGGTGATAAAGACGGCGGACCTCGGCATCACCGCGAACAACGTTCGAGAGAGCGCCTCCGAAGCCCAGCGGATCGCCGCGGATTTCGGTGGAAGTACCCTCAGCTCGCAGGTGAGCCAGGGCGAGGAGTATCTTTCGGCTAACCTCGTCCTGTCGGTCCCCGCGCCGGAGTTCGAGGAGGCTCTGGACGAATTGCGGGGGTTGGCGGAGGAGGTGACCACCGACGCCGTGAGGGGCGAGGACGTGACCGAGGAGTTTGTGGACCTCGAATCGCGCGAGAGGAACCTGCTGGCGGCGGAGGAGAACCTGCTCGGTCTCTACGACGAGGCGGAGAGTGTGGAAGATTCGCTGGCGGTTGGGCGCGAGCTAACGCGGGTGCGAGGTGAGATCGAGCGGATCCAGGGCAGGCTTCAGTATCTTGAACAACGCACCGAGTTCTCCCAAATTTCCCTCGACATCCAACCCGTCGCGGGCGCGGCTCGAAGCGAATGGAACCCGGCCGGCGTCGTGGCGCGTTCGTGGAGCGCGTCATTGAGCGTTTTGCAGGGACTCGCGACCGCGCTCCTCTCGACCGTGGTATTTGGGTGGTGGCTCGCGCCGGTGGTGGTTCTGGCGGTGTTTCTGTGGCGAAGGTGGCGGAGCAGGAGACAAAACGAACCTCCCGCTCCCGCCGAAACCGGTTAAGCATCTCCAAGCTGAGCTTGATGCGTATGGATCACCCCTGGGGGTGATCGTGGAGACGAAGCCGCGTCTCGTAAGGGCGAACCGTTCAGACGGCCCTTACACGGCCAGCGCGGTTCGAAGCTCAGCGCCCATCTCGCCGGCGACCTTCCGGGCGTCGTCCACGGCTCCGATCATGGAGACGAAGCCGTGGATCTGGCCGTCGTAGCGGATGACTTTCGCTTCGACCCCGGCGTCCTTTAATTTCTCGGCGTACGCTTCGCCCTCGTCGCGTAAGGGATCGAAGCCGGCGGTGACAATGATCGCGGGCGGAAGGTTCGAGTGATCGCCGGCGAGGATGGGAGAGGCCGTCCACTCTTCCTTGTACGACTCCTCCTCGATGTAGTGGCCGATGAACCATTTCATCGCCGCGGTGGTCAGGAAGTAGCCCTCGCCGTTCTCCTCGTACGACGGATAGTTTTCCGTGAAGTCCACAGAGGGGTAGATGAGGAGCTGGCGCGATATCTCCGGCCCGGCCCGATCCCGCGCCATCAGCGAGACGACCGCCGCCAAATTCCCTCCGGCGGAATCTCCGGCGACGGCGAGGCGCGAGGAGTCAACGCCGATTTCTTCTCCGTTTTCGGCGAGCCACCGTGTCGCGGCGTAGCAGTCCTCAGGAGCCGCCGGGAAGCCGCTCTCGGGGGCGAGGCGGTACTCGATGGAGGCGACGGCGCAGCCGGAGGCTTTCGCCAGCGCCCGGCACGTGGCGTCGTGGCTCTCGATGCTCCCTATGACCCACCCTCCGCCGTGGTAGTACACGACGAGCGGCAGGAGGCCGCCCTCTTCCGGTTTGTAGAGGCGAACCGGGAGCCTGCCCGCCGGCCCCGGCACGGTGAAGTCCTCGACCCCGGCCATCGGCTCGGGGTTCGGAACCATCTCGGTGAACGCCTTTTCGATGAAAAAACGCGCATACGGGACGCTCATCTCGGATATGTCCGGGACGCCGTCCGCCTCCATCTGCTTGAGCAGAGCTTCCGCCTGCGAGTCTAAAGTCATGTTCTTCTCCTTTCTCCGATGCTTCTCAATACATCCCCTCTTGCATAAACCCCAAAACGGCGAACCGTATTTTCCACTCCCTGTTTTTCACGCCGAACCGTTGAGAAGGTCTCGCCTCGCCGCTTCGCGCATCGCCGCTCCCACGTCTATCGTGAGCGGGCCGTTCGTGTCGAGGGCGACGGTTACGCGGTCTTTTTCGCTTCTTTCGATCTCGCGTTCGCCGTCGAGGGCGATGCTGCCGACTCCGGGGTCCATCTCGACCTCTTCGTCCGGTTCGATGCGCCGTAATTCCTCCACCCCGATCTCCACGACGAGCCCCGGCGAGAGCGGGACGGTGATCGTTCTCTCTCCTTCTCCAGGCTCCGTCAGACGCAAATAGAGTCCGCGCGCGTCGTCCCTGGAGATGGGATCCAGCAGTCCCGCCACCGCCGAGAGCCCCACGGCGTCCGGCGCCGCCGAAGCCACGACGAGCTCGGAGACCGTGCCGGGTTTCCACAGAGCCCTCGCGCCGACGAACCGCTGCGAGCTCGCCGCCACGTCCACCAGGGCGCAGTCGTGGAGCGGGTCCTCGTTCAAGCCGACGCGCAATATTTTTTGCCGCTTCAAAACGTCTTCCTCTGAAAGACGGCCCATCACCAAAAGTCCCATCGCGAGTCCGGCGACGGTTGCTTCGCGCATCTCGGGAAAAGCGTTATTCGTGCCGGTCGAGAGGGTGACGAGAGGTATGTCGCCGCAGTGGCGGGAGACTATGCGGTTGGTCCCGTCGCCGCCGAGGACGGCTATCGCGGAGACGCCACGTGAGATCATGGCCTCCATCGCCGTGATGGTGTCGGTGGCGTTGTGGCGGACGGTCATCTCGATGAGCTCGAGTTCGGGGAGGTTTCTCCCTCTGCCGTGGTGGCGGAGATTGCGCTCCAGGCTGTCGAAGAGGCCCGAGGCGGCGGGCATCATCAGGACGTGGTCCACGCCGACCGCGCCCAATCCCGCCATCATCCGGTAGACCATGTTCCCTTTTTCGGCGTTGTCGAAGACCGAGGCCCCGGCCACGAGGCGGCGGATGTCCCGCCCCGAGGCCGGGTTTGCGATCACGCCTACGGCGACGTCAGACACCGTTCAAAAACTCGGAGATCGCGCGGTTCGTCGGCCCCGCCGCCTCCATCTGGACCATGTGGCCCTTGTTTTCGATTGTCTCGACACGAGCGTCGGAGGGCAAATTCTCGGCGTGAGAGGCGGGCACGATCTCGTCTTTGTCTCCCCACACGGCAAGCACCGGGACCCCGAGCTGCGAGGCGTCGATCACCCGCGCCTGCCTCCCGTCGGCGAAGACGGAATCGGCGATGCGCCTGAGCGCCTCGTTCACGCCGTCCTTTCGCTTGTAGGCGAGGATGTCGTTGACGAGGTCGCGCGTCACGAGATCGGGGTCGGCGAAGAGCATCTGCAAAACGCCCTTCATCTCTTTTCGCCTGTTGGCGTCGATGAACCCCTCGATGTACTCCGAGTTTATTTCCTCCCCGAACCCCGCGCTCGAAATGAAGATGACGGACTCCACTTTGTCGGGATGAGCAAGCGCGAACGCTCCGGCGATCGCGCCTCCCATCGAATGCCCGGCGAGGTGCGCCTTCTCGATGCCCATCTCGTCCATGAACCCATTTACGATCCCGGCGAAGAAGTCGAGGTCGCCTTCCCCGGCGTCTTTGGACGAGCCGCCGTGGCCGGGCATGTCGAGGGCGTAGACGGCCCGGTCCTGAGAAAGAGTCTCCTGGTTGAAGACGAAGATGTTTATGTCGCCTCCGTAGCCGGGGATGAGGATGAGCGGCGTGCCGCCCTCGCCCATCGCGAGGTACTGAATGGAACGACCGTCTATCTCGACGGTCTCCGGCGCCGGACCTCCGGCTTCCTCTTCTTCCGGCACGAACGTGGACTGAAACTCCTCGACGAAAGCGTCGATGTCGGCGTCCGGCGCATCGGCGTCGGCGATGACGCCGATCAGGTCTCCGACGGGAAGCACGTCGCCCTCTTGCGCCACCCGGCGGCGGAGGACGCCCGAGGTGGGCGCCTCCACCGCGTTGTTGATCTTCTCCGACTCCACCTCGACGAGCTCGTCGCCGTTGGAGATCTCAGCTCCCTCCTCGACGAGCCACTCGACGACGGTACCTTCCTTCATCGTGAGGCCCCACTTGGGCATCCCCAGCTTGACTATATCGCTCAGAATTGCTCCCTTCGGTCGCGCTTTTAGCTTTTAGCAATTAGCCGTTAGCTAAAAGCTAATTGCTGCGGCGAAGCCGCTTACGCCGTCGCGCCCGCTCCGGTCGTAGCCTTCACGGCTGCGGCCACTCTTTCGGCGTCCGGGACGTAGATGTCTTCGAGAGTCGGGCTGAAAGGCGGCGGGACGTGCGGGGCGGTAACCATCTGCGGCGCGGCCTTCAGATCGCCGAAGCAGTTCTGGGAGACAAGCGCCACGATGTCCGAGGCGAGGGAGCATCGCGGGTTCGACTCGTCAACGACCACGAGGCGGCCCGTGTTCTCGACGCTCTCGAATATCGTGTCCTCGTCGAGGGGGGAGAGGGTTCTGGGGTCTATGATCTCGCACTCGATCCCATCCCCCGAAAGGGATTCCGCCGCTTCTTTCGCCATGTTCACCATTCGGCCTATCGCGACGATGGTCACGTCGTCGCCCTCGCGCGCGAACTCCGCCTCGCCGAACGGCACCGTGTACGACTCTTCGGGGACTTCGCCCTCCTCGGCGTACTGGACTTTGTTTTCGAGGTAAATCACCGGGTCGTCGTCCCGGATCGCGGAGATCATGAGCCCCTTCGCGTCATAAGGATTCGATGGCACGACGACTTTGAGTCCCGGAATGTGGGTGAAGATGGGATACAGGCTCTGCGAATGCTGGCTGGCGGCCCGGATGCCCGCGCCGTACATCGTGCGAATGACCATAGGGGTCTTCGCCTTGCCGCCGAACATATATTTGAACTTCGCGGCCTGGTTGAAGATCTGGTCGAAGCAAACCCCCATGAAGTCCACGAACATCAGTTCGGCGACCGGGCGGAGGCCCGAACAAGCCGCCCCCGCCGCCGCCCCGATGAACGCCGACTCGCTTATTGGGGTGTCCATGATCTGGTCCGGGAACTTGTGGTAAAGGCCCTTCGTCACTCCCATGACGCCGCCCCAGGCGTCCATCTCGCCCGGAGAGCCGGTCCCGCCGACGTTGTCCTCGCCGAAGACGACGACGGTTTCGTCGCGTTCCATCTCCTGAGCGAGCGCCTCGGTGATCGCCTGCATGTACGTGATCGCGCGTGCCACTTTGTTTCTCCCTTCGGTCGGCGTAGGGGCGGGTTTGAAACCCGCCCCTACGCTGAAATGCTAATAACTCACATACACGTCGGTGAGTAGCCTATCCTCGCCCGGCTCCGGGGCGGCCTTCGCTTCTTCGACGGCTTCGTCTATGAGCTTGCCGACTTCTTCGTCCACCTTGTCGAGCTCGGCTTCGTCCACGAGGTTCGCCGAGGTCACGCGGTTTCTGAAGAGCATGAGGCAGTCTTTTTCGGCCCGGATGTTCTCGACTTCGTTCTCTCCTCTGTAGGTCTGCGCGTCGCCCTCGAAGTGGCCGAAGTAGCGGTTGACCTTCGCCTCGATCATGGTCGGCCCGCCACCGTCTCGCGCTCGGCTTATGGC
>JBOHBL010000772.1:0-2295 GCA_050698295.1 Rubrobacteraceae bacterium
CCACCAGGGTTGCGCCGGTATCGACAAGAAATTCCACCGGAAAATTGTTAATACTGCCGCTAGTGAGGTACATACCTGAAACATCCGGCCAGATCTGCACGGTCGCTTGCGGGATAATGGCGGCGTAGTCGTTGCTTATAGATCTCGTAGCCGCCTCGGCGAAGGTCGCGTAGCAAAAGCTCGGCGTCATCCTTTGAATCCTCGACGATCAGCACGCGCAACGGTCGATCCATCTGCTCCCCTGATCCGAGAATCAGGCACTCCTGGGCGGCTCGTTCATGACAAGCCAGTAGAGTCCAAGCTGGCGGGCAGCCTCAATGAAGTCGGCGAAGTTGACCGGCTTGCGGACGAAGCTGTTCGCACCCAGGTCGTAACTTGCGAGCACGTCCTTCTCCTCGTTGCTGGAGGTCAGGATGACGACCGGGATCCTTCGCGTGCGCTCGTCGGCACGTATTCGTCGCAGGACCTCGAGGCCATCGACCTTCGGAAGCTTGAGATCGAGGAGAACCACGTCCGGCATGAGTTTTGGGTCGCGTCCGGCATGTGAGCCGGTGGCGAAGAGGTACTCAAGAGCCTCCTCGCCATCTCGCGCGACCGCGATCTCATTCACGACCTTGCTCTTCTCGAAGGCACGGAGCGCGAGCTCGACGTCGTTCTTGTTGTCCTCGACGAGGAGGAAGATGTGGCTTCGAATCATTTCCGGCCTCCTGTTTCGACGGGCGGAATAGTGAAGGAGATAGTCGCGCCACGGCCCACTGCACCCTCCGCCCACACACGTCCTCCGTGGCGATCAATGATGCGGTGGACCGTCGCCAGGCCGATCCCTGTTCCCGGAAAATCGTCCTCGCTGTGGAGGCGCTGGAAGGGACTGAAGAGCTTCTCCGCGTACGCCATGTTGAATCCTGCGCCGTTGTCTCGCACGAAGAAGACGGTGCTTCCCTCGCGCTCTGTCACTCCAAGCTCGACGCGTGGCTCTGGGGCTTTCGCCGTGAACTTCCACGCGTTTCCGAGAAGGTTGTCAAAGAGGACGCGCATGAGCCGGCTATCCGCATCCGCCAGCAACCCCTCCGCAAGGGCGAAGACAACCTTCCGCTCGGGCGCCTTGCGCTCCAACTCCCCGGCAACCGTTCGGGCAATGTCCGAGATGTTCACGCGCGCACGATGGAGGTCGGCACGGCTGACCCGCGACAGAAGCAAGAGGTCATCAATGAGCTCTCCCATCCTCTGGGCTGAGGCTCGGACTCGCTCTAGGTAGTCGCGCCCCTGTTCGTTGAGCGCTTCGGAGTGGTCCGCGAGAAGCGCCTGACTGAACCCGTCAATGCTCCGAAGCGGCGCCCGCAGGTCGTGTGAAACGGAGTAGCTGAATGACTCTAGCTCCTTGTTCTTGCGCTCGAGCTCCTCAACCAGGGCGGCCTTTGCCTCGGCCACTTGGCGCGCTGCGCGGACCTCCGTGGCCTCAAGCTCGCTGCGAAGGAGCTCCTCGTGTATCCGCCGATGCTCGTCTTCGAACTGCTTGCGCCGGATCTGCGCGCACACACGCGCTTTGAGCACCTCGAACTCACTCGACTTGGCGATGTAGTCGTCAGCACCGATCCCCAAGCCCTCGATCATCGCGTCCCGGTCCTCCACCGACGCGACCATGACGAGCGGGACGTCGCGCACCACAGGCGACGCCTTGATTCGTCGACACGTGTCCTTGCCGCTCAGCCCCGGCATCCCGAGCAGCACGCAGTCGACTGGCTGAACTGCGAGCATCTCGAGGGCCTGCTCGCCTGAGCGAGCCATGACGACGTCATACCCCTCGCCTCGGAGCATCGCCCCGATCTCCTGGAGGTAGGTCTCGCTGTCGTCGACCACGAGGATGCGCTTTGGGCCGAGGAGTGCTGCGGCCTCTCCGGGTTCGGTTCTCGCGCTACGGAGCATGGCCCCGAGGCGCGCGAGGATGACCTCGAGGTCTTCTTCCTTGCGCACAAAGGCATCGGCCCCCGCGTCCAAAGCGCGCAGCTCGGCTCCACGATCTTCGGACGCCGTGAGCAGAAGGCAAGGCGTCCCACGAAGAGCGGCGTCCAGACGAATCCGGCGGACGACCGTCGCACCGTCGATTCCGGGCATCACTCCGTCCACGATGAGCGCCGTCGGCCGATTCATCGCGGCGACACGAAGCCCTTCCTCACCGCTCGATGCCGACAGAACCGCATACCCGGCGCGCTCGAGAGCGCGACGAAGCTCTTCACGAAAGGTCGCGCTATCATCGATGATGAGAACCGTGGGACGTTCCTTCGAAGGAGGCTGGCG
>JBOHBL010000773.1:0-21288 GCA_050698295.1 Rubrobacteraceae bacterium
CGTTCCGGCCGCTCGGCGACGGCGACGTTGACGTGGCGCGGCTGCTGGAACTCCTCGAAAAGGCGGGATACTCGGGCTGGTACGTGCTGGAGCAGGACTGCGTGACCGGGACCGAGCCGCCGGAGGGCGAAGGTCCCATCGAGGATGTGCGGAAGAGCCTGGAATTTCTGATGGATGTTGTAGGCAAAGGAAAGGAGAAGCAGTGAAGACCAGGATTTGCTTGTTGTCTCTGGCCGTGGCGCTTTTCGCGCTGGCGGGTTGCGGGGGAGATGAAGGCGGTGGCGAGCAACCAGGGGGTGAAGGAGGGCTTGCCGAGCGCGGGGACATAAACATCGAGTTCGTTACCCACGCGACGCCGGACCCGTTCTGGTCCGTGGTGCAGAACGGGGTGAGTCAGGCCGAGGAAGACATGGGCGTCAACGTGAACTACCGCGAGCTGGATTCGTACGACATTCCGCAGTTGCAGAGGAACCTCGAAGCCGCCGTCGCCGCGGAGCCGGACGGCATGGCCGTCTCAATCCCGGACGCCGACGCGCTGGGACCGACGATCCGTGAGGCGACGGAGGACGGAATTCCGGTGGTGGTTCTGAACGCGGGCGAGGATGACTGGGAGGAGCTTGGCGCGGTCACGTACGTCGGACAGACCGAGCGCGCCGCCGGGGTCGCCGCCGGAGAGCGCATGGCCGGGGAAGGCGTCGGGAGCGCAATCTGCATCAACCACGAGCAGGGGAACTTCACCCTGGACCAGCGTTGTGAAGGCTTCACGGAAGGACTCGGCGGCGACGTCGAGCAGGTCGCCGTTGACGGATCCGACCCGACCGCCGCGAGGAACGGTATCGCGACCGCCCTGCAACAGAACCCGGACGTCGAGGGGCTTCTCACCCTCAACCCCGGCGTCGCCGACCAGGCGCTGAGGGCGCTGAACGAGTCGGGCAGGAGCGAGGACATGACCTTCGCCACCTTCGACCTCTCGCCGAGCGTGCTCGAAGCCGTGCGCGACGGCGAGATGCTCTTCGCCACCGACCAGCAGCAATTTTTGCAAGGGTATCTGCCGGTGGTCTTCCTCACCAGCTACGTGCAGTACGGGACGAGACCCGTCAGCGAGGTCCAGACCGGTCCCGCCTTCATAACCGAAGAGAACGCGGAAGAGGTCATAGACCTCAGCGAACAGGGCATACGTTGAGGTAAATGCGGCGGAGGGGACATCCCCCTCCGCCGGGGAAAGGAGGTTCATCGAAATGACGCAAGCCACTGCAAACGAGCGCGTCCGGGACGTCGGGTTTTTGAAGAGACAGTTCACCCGCCCCGAACTCGCCGCCATCGGCGGGGCGATACTCGTCTTCGTGTTCTTCGCGATCGCGGCGGGAGACAGCGGGTTCCTCACGTTCGGGGGGACGATCAGCTACCTCCAGGTCGCGGCGCAGCTCGGGATAGTCGCCGTGCCGGTCTCGCTCCTCATGATAAACGGCGAGTTCGACCTCTCCGTCGGCTCGATGGTCGGGGCGGCGGGGATCATCATCGCCATCACCATCACCGAATACGGCTGGCCGCTCTTCGCGGGCGCGCTCCTCGCCTGCGTGGTCGCCCTGCTCGTGGGCGCCTTCAACGGATACCTCGTCATAAAGACCGGCCTTCCGTCGTTCATAGTCACGCTGGCGATGCTCTTCGCTCTGCGCGGCCTCACCATCGGCTTCTCGCGCCTGACCACGGGCCGCACCCAGATAGGCGGCCTCGGCGGCGCCACCGAGGGAGACGTTTTGTTCCCGGTTTTCGCCGGTGAGATCGCCGGCGTCCCCGTCTCCATCTTCTGGTGGCTGGGACTCGCGGCGCTCGGGACGTATGTATTGCAAAGGACGATCTTCGGGAATTGGATCTTCGGCGCCGGGGGCGACAAGAACGCCGCCCGCAACGTCGGGGTGCCGGTCAACCGCGTGAAGATAATCCTCTTCATGTCCACCGCCCTCGCCGCCGCGCTGCTGGCGACCATACAGGTCATGGACGCGGGTTCGGCGGACGTGCTGCGCGGCGAACTCCTGGAGCTTCAGGCGATAGCCGCCTCGGTCATAGGCGGTGTGCTTCTGACCGGAGGGTACGGCTCCGTCGTGGGCGCCGTCTTTGGAGCTTTGATCTTCGGGATGGTCCAGCAGGGCATCTTCTTCACCGGCGTGAACACCGACTGGTTCCTCGTCTTCGTCGGGGTGATGCTGCTCGTCGCCGTGTTGCTCAACAACGTGATCCGCAACCGCGCATCGAAAGGATGATGATGGAAGAGAGAACGCCGATCATCGAGCTGCGCGACGCCTCGAAGTACTTCGGGTCGGTCATCGCGCTGGAGGACATCTCCATGAACGCGAAGGCCGGCGAGGTGCTTTGCCTGCTCGGAGACAACGGCGCCGGAAAGAGCACCCTCATCAAGATCCTCTCCGGCGTCCACCGGCCCGACAAAGGCAAGGTCCTCGTCGAAGGCGGGGAAGTCCACTTCTCCTCCCCGCGCGACGCCATAGAGCGTGGGATCGCCACGGTCTTTCAGGACCTCGCGATGATCCCGCTCATGGGCCTCTCGCGCAACTTCTTCCTCGGGCGCGAACCCACGAAGGGCGCCGGCCCCTTCAAACGCTTCGATGTAAAGCTCGCCGACCGGGTGACGCGCGAGGAACTCGACAAGATCGGCATACAGGTCCGCGACACCTCCCAGCCGGTGGCGACCCTCTCGGGCGGCGAGCGCCAGTCGGTCGCCATCGCCCGCGCCATCTACTTCGGGGCGAAGGTCCTTATCCTCGACGAGCCGACGAGCGCGCTCGGGGTGAAGCAGGCGTCCATCGTGCTGCGCTACATCGCCCGCGCCCGTGATCAGGGCATAGCGGTCGTCTTCATCAGCCACAACGTCTACCACGCCCACGCCATCGGCGACCGGTTCACCGTCCTCAACCACGGCCGCAGCGAAGGCGCCTTCGACAAGGACGAGGTGACGATACAGGAACTCGAGAAGCTGATGGCCGGCGGCGCGGAACTCGAGAAGCTCACCACCGAGCTTCAGGAGAACGGAGCCTCGGGGCCGGAGACCTCATCGAGCGGGACGGGCGGTTAGGAGAACGATGGCTACACTGCGACTCACAACGGCACAGGCTCTCGTCCGCTTTCTCGCCAACCAGCACACCGAGCGCGACGGGAGAGAACAACGCTTCTTCGCCGGGTGCTTCGGCATCTTCGGCCACGGCAACGTCGCGGGCGTGGGACAGGCCCTCCAGGAATACCCGGAGAAACTAACCTACTACCAGGCCCGCAACGAACAGGCGATGGTCCACGCAAGCGTCGCCTACGCCCGCCAGAAAAACCGCCTCTCGACCTTCGCCTGCGTCACCTCCATCGGTCCCGGCGCGACGAACATGGTGACGGGTGCGGCCCTCGCCACGATAAACCGGCTGCCGGCGCTTCTTCTCCCCGGAGACGTGTTCGCCTCGCGCGTTCCCGACCCCGTTTTGCAGAAGCTCGAAGTTCCTCACGACGGGGATCTTTCGGTCAACGACTGTTTCAGGCCGGTGTCGAGGTACTTCGACAGGATCAACCGCCCCGAGCAGATCATCCCCGCCGCGCTCGCGGCGATGCGCGTCCTCACCGACCCCGCCGAGACCGGGGCCGTCACGCTGGCTTTGCCACAGGACGTGCAGGCCGAGGCGTACGACTTCCCCGAGGAGTTCTTCGAGAAAAGGGTGTGGAAAGTCCCGCGATCGCTCCCCGACGAGATCGAACTCGAACGCGCGGCGGTGATGGTCCGGGCCTCCGAGCGGCCCATGATCGTGGCCGGAGGAGGGACCATATACTCCGAGGCCACGGAGTCGTTGCGACGTTTCGCCGAAGCCACCGGAGTTCCGGTCGCCGAGACGCAGGCCGGAAAGGGATCCCTCCCGTACGACCATCCATGCGCCCTCGGCGCGATCGGGGCGACGGGGACGTTTGCCGCGAACCGGGTCGCCCGCGAGGCGGACCTCGTGATCGGGGTCGGGACTCGCTATTCGGACTTCACCACCGCCTCGAAGACGGCCTTCCAGCATGCGGACGTTCGCTTCGTGAACATAAACGTCGCCGCCTTCGATTCCCACAAGCACTCCGCCGTCGCGCTGACCGGCGACGCCCGCGCGACCCTCGAAGCCCTCTCCGAAAAACTCTCCGGCTTCGAGGTGGACGAGGCGTACCGGAACCAAAACGCCCGTCTCTCGAAGGAGTGGGACGAGGAGGTCGAGCGGCTGTACACGAAGGAACACGAACCGCTCCCGGCCCAGAGCGCGGTCATAGGCGCGGTGAACGAAGTTTCCGACGCGCGAGACGTGGTGGTGTGCGCGGCGGGTTCGATGCCGGGCGATTTGCACAAGCTCTGGCGGACCCGCGACCCGAAAGGCTATCACGTCGAGTACGGCTATTCGTGCATGGGGTACGAGATCGCGGGCGGTTTGGGAATCAAAATGGCCGATCCCTCCCGAGAAGTCTACGTGATGGTCGGCGACGGATCGTACCTGATGATGAGTTCGGAGATCGTCACCTCGATACAAGAAAATTACAAACTCACCATCGTCCTCGTGGACAACTCGGGCTTCGCGTCCATCGGCGCGCTCTCCCGCTCGGTCGGCGGCGGGGGCTTCGGCACCCGCTACCACTACCGCGAAAACGGCTCCATCGGCCTCGACGCGGAGGGAACTTCCGAAAGCGTCCTCCCCGTGGACCTCGCGAAGAACGCCGAGGGTTTCGGGGCGAGCGTGATGAGCGCGCGGACGGTCGGGGAACTCAAGGAGGCGCTCGAAGAGGCGAAGAAGCTGGATGCGACGGTCGTCATCCACGTCCCGGTGGACCGCTACGAGGGCGTGCCGGACTACGAGTCTTTTTGGGACGTGCCGGTGGCCGAGGTCTCGGGGATGGAGAGCGTGGCCGCCGCCCGGAAAGAGTACGTCGCGAACAAACGGGCCGAACGCCGGTATCTGTAGAGAGGAGCGTTGCAATTTGTCGAACCTCATAGTCAAGAGCAAGCACGAACCCGACTCGAACGCCAGCGTCGTGAAGGTCACGCCCGAGTCCGCCGGCTGGGAATACGTCGGCTTCGAGGTACTCAAACTCGCCGCCGGAGTGTCCGTCGAGCGCGGCACGGGCGGGGAGGAGGTCTGCCTCGTGCCGGTCTCCGGCGCATGCTCGGTCTCCTCGGACTCCGAAAGCTGGGAGATCGGGGGCCGGAAAGACCCCTTTGACGGCCCGCCGCACGCTTTGTATTTGCCGCCCGGAATGGAATACCGCGTCGAGGCGGATGCCGGTCTGGAGCTTGCCGTATGTTCCGCTCCCGCCGAAAGAGGCGTCGAGCCGTTCGTCGTGCGGCCGGAGGACATCGAGGTGGAGGTGCGCGGCTTGGGGAACATGGAGCGGGAGATACACCCGATCCTCATGTCCGAGGGGCAGGCCGAGCGGCTTCTCGTCACCGAGGTCCTCACCCCGAACGGGCACTGGTCGAGCTATCCGCCCCACAAGCACGACCGCAACGCCCCGCCCGAGGAGACGTACCTCGAAGAGACGTACTACCACCGGGTGAAGCAGGAGAAGGGTTTCGCCGTGCAGCGCGTGTACACCGACGACCGCTCGCTCGATGAGACGCTCACGGTGTCGGACGGGGACGTGGTGCTCGTCCCGAAGGGATACCATCCGGTATCCGCGCCGCCCGGCTACGACCTTTATTACCTCAACGTCATGGCCGGGCCGATACGAGAGTGGATCTTCAAGAACGACCCCGACCACGAGTGGCTTTTCTAGCCACGAGAGAAAGGAACAGAGATGCAGACGACACGCAGGGAAGTCCGCAACTTCATCGGAGGGGAGTGGGTGAACGGCGACGGGCGCGACACCGAAGCCGTCTACGATCCGGCCACCGGCGAGGTCATAGCCGAGACCCCGCTCTCCACGAAAGACGACGTGGACCGGGCGGTGAAGGCCGCCGAAGCCGCGTTCGATGAATGGTCGCGGACGCCGGTGGTGAAGAGGACGCAGGTGCTCTTCCGTTACAAAATGCTCCTCGAAGAACACTTCGATGAGCTTCGAGACCTCGTCACGCTGGAGAACGGCAAGGACGCCAAAGACGCCGGAGGCGAGGTCCGGCGCGGCATCGAGGTCGTCGAGTTCGCGTGCGGGATGCCCACCCTTCTCATGGGCGAGTCGGTGCGGGATGTCGCTCGCGGCATAGACAACGTTTCGTATCGTTTTCCTCTGGGAGTCGTCGCGGCCATTGTGCCGTTCAACTTCCCGTGCATGATCCCGTTGTGGACGATGCCCGTCGCCATCGGGGCGGGGAACACGTATATCCTCAAGCCCTCGGAGCGCACCCCGCTCACTTCGCAGCGCCTTGTCGAGCTTCTGATCGAGGCCGGCATCCCCGAGGGCGTGGTGAACATCGTCAACGGGGCGCGCGACGCGGTAAACGGCATCCTGGAACATCCCGGCATAAAGGCCGTCTCGTTCGTCGGAAGCCAGCCGGTGGCTGAACACGTCTACAGGACAGGGGCGGCGCACGGCAAAAGGGTGCAGGCTCTCGCCGGGGCGAAGAACTCCATGATCGTCATGCCCGACGCGGTCCTCGATCAAGCGGTCCCGAATATTATCTCCTCTGCCTATGGCAACGCCGGGGAGCGGTGCCTGGCCGGTAGCGTCCTCGTCACCGTTGGTGAGGCCGGAGACAAGGTCGTCGAGGCCGTCAGGGAGGCCGCCGGGAGGATGAAGGTCGGCCCCGGCTACGAGGCAGACTCGGAGCTTACGCCTCTGATCCGGGCCTCCCACCGCGGCAAGGTCCGCGACTACGTGGATCTCGGAGAGAACGAGGGGGCCACGGTCGTCCTCGACGGGAGAGAGCCGCCCAGGGAGGAAGGCTTTTTCTTCGGGCCGACGATACTCGACAACGTAACGGGGGACATGCGGGTGGCCCGGGAGGAGATCTTCGGCCCCGTCCTCTCGGTCGTGCGGGTGGACAGCCTCGAAGAAGCCGTCGAGTTCACGAACGGCTCGGACTTCGGCAATGCGTGCTCGATCTACACCGAGAATGGGGCGGCGGTGCGTTACTGGCGCGAGAACGTCGAGGCCGGGATGCTCGGGGTGAACATAGGCGTGGCCGCGCCGATGGCGTTCTTCCCGTTCAACGGGGTGAAGGGCTCCTTCTATGGAGACCTCCACGCAACCGGCAAGGACGGCGTGCGCTTCTTCACCGAGAACAAGGTCGAAATAACGCGCTACCTCTCGGACGCGGCGTCCGGCCCCGCCGTGAGGATGCCCGAGGAGGCTGGCGCGTGAAGCTCGCTGTTGCTCGCCGGGAGTCGGGAGTGGGGAGTCGGGGTGTTCTCGACAGTCTCTTCCGCGATACTCTCGCGTCTCCGCCCGAGAAGCTCTCGATGAACTCGATGGGAGGCTTTGGCGGCGGGGGTTCCGCTCCTCCGGCTTTTCCCGACTCCCTACTCCCGAAGTGAGCGAAGCGAACGCCTCCCGACTCCCCGGAGCGAAGCGACCCGAAAGGAGGATTCGCATAGCATGAAGGCCGGGCAACTCGCCATAAACTCGCAATGCACTTTCCACCGGAACCTCGAAGAGGCGCTGGACGCGTACGCCGCCGCTGGCTTCCGGAACGTGGAACCCCATTTGAACCTCGTCAAGGACTGGCTCGACGACGGGCATACCGTGGAGGAGACGCGGGAGCTTTTCGAGGACCGTGATCTCCGGGTCGTCGCAAGCTCGCAACTGAAGGTGGCGGGCTTCGGGTCGCCGGATGCGCGCATCTCCAACCTCAAGGCGAACGCCGAGAACGTTCGGCTCATACGCGAGCTTGGGGCGGACAAGATGATCGTCGGCGCCGACGGCCCCGAGCAAAACTCCGTCGGGGCGCTCGACGCGGTGGCGCGCGCGATGCGAAACCTCGCCGACGTCACCGAAGACATCGGCGTGGATGTCGCCATAGAGTTCAACTGGTCGCCGATCGTGAAAAGTTTGCAAAGCGCGACTCGCGTCGCAGAGATAGCCGACCACCCGCGCGTGGGCGTCCTCTTCGACACCGCCCACTACCACGTAACGCCCACAAAGCTCTCCGACATAAACGAGGAGTCGGCGCGCTGGATCAAGCACGTCCACCTCAACGACATGCCCGACACCCCGGCGGATCTGACGCACCGGGACTTCGACCGGGTGCTTCCGGGAGAAGGAGTGCTTGATCTGCCGGAGATCATCGCGGCGCTGGAGGGGGGTGGTTACGAGGGCTACTTCTCGATCGAGATGTTCAATGCGGGGTTGTGGGGGTTGCCGGTCGAAGAGGCGGCGCGCCGGTGTTATGAGAGTCTGCTTCCGCTGTGTGAAGGATGAAGAGACGATTTGAACGAAGGATGGGAGGTTGCTGATGAGATTAGCCGTGCTTGGGGCCGGGCGGATAGGTTCGTTCCGGGCGAGGGTGTTGAATGAGTTGCCGGAGGTGGACGATATCTTCGTCGGGAACAGGACGGTCGAGCGCGCGGAGAAGCTGGCGCGGGAGGTCGGCGGGACGGCCGGGACGATCGAGGAGGCGATCGACTCCGGTCCCGACGCGGTTTTCGTTTCGCTGGCGACGGAGCTGCACGCACAGGCGCTGCACCGCTGCATAGACGCGGGGTTGCCGATCTTCTGCGAGAAACCCATCGCGCTGACTTTGCCGGAGACGGCGGAGGTGATCGAGCACGCCGACAGGGCCGGCAACGTGATCCAGGTCGCATTCCAGCGCCGTCTCGACCCGGACTATGCGCGGGCGTACCGGGAGATTCGGGACGGCGGCCTGGGGACGCTGTACAGTCTCCGGATAACCGCCCACGACGCCGAGCCCGCTCCGGAGGAGTTCATCGCCTCGAGCGGCGGTACGTACCGCGACCTTCACATACACGACTTCGACCTGGCGCGCTGGCTGACCGGGCTGGAGGTCGAGCAGGTCTACGCGGTGGGGAGCGTCAGAGGCTTCGACCGCTACGCGAAGCACGGCGATGTGGACAACACGGCCATCCTGATGAACATGTCCGACGGCCTGCCGGCGCTCGTCACGGGCGCCCGACACAACCCCCGCGGCCACGACTTCCGCATGGAAGTGTTCGGCTCGGAGGACAGCCTCTCCGTGGGGGACGACAGCCTGAGCCAACCCCGCTCCGTTGAGCCTGACACCGCCCCTCCGAGCAAGGGTCCGTACCGGGACTTCATCGAGAGGTTCGGGGAGAGTCTTCGCCGGGAGACGGAGGCGTTTATCGAAGTAGTAAAGGGCGAGCGCGAGAACCCCAGTCCTCCCGCTTCGGCGATGGAGGCCCTTCGTGTCGCGGTCGCTTGCGAGGTGTCCCGAAGGGAGGGGAGGCCCGTGCGCCTCGCGGAGATAGAGGACGAGCCGCCCGACGATGGAGGTGATCTGGCATGAGCGCGTATTCCGACGAAATCTCGGTCGGTGTGATCGGAGCCGGCGGAATGGGCACGAGACACGCCGAGACGTTGAGCGCGAAGGTTCCGGGCGCGAGTGTGGAGGGGGTGACCGACCCGGATCGCTCGCGAGCCGAGAAACTCGCCGCCGACTGCGGCCCGGACGCCGTGGTCTTCGAGAATGAACGCGAGCTGATCGGGGATGAGCGCATAGACGCCGTGGTCATCACGTCGCCGGACGACACGCACGCCGGGCTGGTCATGGAGTGCGTGCGCCACGAGAAGCCGGTCTTCTGCGAGAAGCCCCTTGCCACCACCGTGGAGGACGCGCGCGGGATCGTCGACGCGGAGGTCGAGCTGGGCGGGAAAGTGGTCCAGGTCGGATTCATGCGGCGCTATGATCCCCGGCACCTCGACGTGAAGAGCGCCATCGAGTCGGAGACTATCGGGAACCCCGTCCTGTTCAAGGGGACGCACCGGAACCTCGGGGCCGCTCCCGGCTCGAGTTCGGAGTCCATTCTGGTCAACTCAGCCGTGCACGACCTCGACTCCGCCAGGTGGCTGCTCGGCCAGGAGATCGAAGAAGTATACGTACACGGAACAAATACTCCGGCGGCCCCGGACGGCGAGGCTCTGGACATGCAGGTGATCCAGCTCGGGATGGGCGGAGGCTGCCTCGCAAGCATCGAAGTCTACGTGAACGCCGGCTATGGCTACGAGGTTGGTCTGGAGGTCGTCGGTGACGCGGGCACTATACACATCGCCACCGCCAACGCCCCGGTGCTGCGTAAGCAGGGATATGTCGGGCATTCCGTCGAGGGCGACTGGCTCGAAAGGTTCCCGGTCGCCTACGTGCTCGAGATGCAGCGGTGGATAGAGGACCTCCACAGCGGACAACTCACCGGCCCGGATGCGTGGGATGGTTACATGTCTCTCCTGGCGGTAGAGGTCTGCGTCTCTTCTCTGCGCACCGGTTCAAAAGAGCGCTTGACGAGTCCACAATGTCCCAAACTATACCGGCGCAGCCGTGGCGGGACGTCCGGATGATACCGAATGCGGGTGGATGGTTTGGTACTCGGCGGGGTCGCCTCCTGTCGGAGGCTCCGGGGAGTAGGGAGTGGGGAGTAGGGAAAGACAAATGCGGCTCTGAGAAGGAATCAACCGGATTCGGTATGAGAGCCGGGAGCGGAATGGTGTGATCCGGATCTCGGAGCCGGAACCCGGTATGACAGAGCTACTGTATCCTCGTTCGTGTTCATGAGAAATGGAGACGAGTAGATAATCGGGTACGATGGAGCACGGGAAACAGCGAAAAGGAGAAGCGGGTGGGGAGAAAGAGGGTCGCCGCGGCGAGGACGCTCACGCGCCGACAGTTTCTGAGGGTCGGAGGGGCGGGGCTCGCGGGGGCGGCATTACTCGGGACGACGGCGTGCGGCGGAAGCGAGGGGGGAGGGGGCGGCGAGCTGGTTTTCTTCACCAACCCCGACACCACCGGGATGATGACGCGGCTCGTGGAGCGCTTCAACGAGCGCGGCGGCGATGTCCGGGTGACGCTCCGCGAAGGCAACTCCGACACCGGACAACGCTTCGATCAGCTAAGAACCCAGTTTCAGGCCGGACAGACCGATATAGACGTCATCCTCGGGGACGTCATATGGACGGCGCAGCTCGCGGCGAACGGCTGGATCTCCGACCTCTCCGATCGTTTCTCCGAGAGCATGCGCTCCGATTTCCTGCCCGGCTCCGTCGAGGCCATAACCTACGACGGCAAAGCCTACGGAATGCCGTGGTTCACCGACACGGGCCTCCTTTATTACCGGACGGACCTCCTCGAAGAGAGCGGCTTCTCCGAACCGCCCGCCACGTGGGACGAACTGAAAGAGATGGCCGAAAGAGTCACCCGCGACGCGAATCTGGATTTCGGGTTCGTCTTCCAGGGGGCGAACTACGAGGGCGGTGTTTGCAACGGACTCGAGTTCATCTGGGGCCACGGTGGCGACGCGCTCGACCCCGATGATCCGACGCGCGTCGTCGTGGACAGCCCGGAGGCGGTCGCCGGACTCGCGGCGGAGCGGGCCATGATCTCGGACGGCATAGCCCCCCAGTCCGTCGCCACGTACACGGAGGACGAGTCCGCCGGCGCCTTCCTGAACGGCAACGCGATTTTCCACCGGAACTGGCCGTATGTGTACTCGCTCGTCGGCGAGGAGGGCGAGTCGGAACTCGACACGGGACAGGTCGGCGTCTCGGAGTTGCCTTCCGGCGATGGCGGGCCGGGCTACGGAACGGTCGGGGATCAGCCCTTGTATATAAGCGCCTCCTCGGAGAATCAGGATGCGGCGTGGGAGTTCATCCGCTTCCTCGCCGAACCCGAGCAGCAGAAACTCCGGGCGGTCGAGGGTTCGTTCCTGCCGACGTTGAACGCGCTTTATGAAGATGAGGAGATCCGGGAGAGCGTCCCTGTTGTCCCCCTCGCGCGGGACGCGCTGCAAAACACCCGGCCCCGCCCGATCTCGCCGTACTATTCGGATCTTTCGCTTGAGATGGCCGAGGAGTTCAACGACTCCCTGAACGGCGAGGTCTCGCCGGAGCAGGCGGCGGAGAATCTTCAAAACGTTATGGAGTCGATCATCGAACGGGGCGGGGATGCATAGACGGTCGTTGTATACGAGGGAGGAAATTACGTGAAGGTGGGCCTGGTCGGGGCCGGGTTCATCGGCTCGGTTCATTTGAACGCTTACGCGGGCATCCCGGAGGCGGAGGTGGTCGGCGTCGCGGATTTCCACCCGGAGGTCGCGACGGCGGGCGCGGCGCTCGTGGGGGCGCGACCGTACTCTTCATACGAGGAGCTGGCGGCGTCCGGGGAGGTGGATGTTGTGGACGTGTGTTTGCCGACTTCGCGCCATCGGGAGGTCGCGCTCGCGGCGGCACGAGACGGGAAGCACGTGATCCTCGAGAAGCCCATCGCCGGGAGCGTCGCGGAGGCGGAGGAGATTCTTTCGGCCTTCGACGGGGCCGGGCCGCGTCTGCTTGTCGGACACGTCGTCCGTTATTTCCCGGAGTACGCGCGGATAAAGGCTATGGTGGGATCCGGCGCGCTGGGAACTGTCGGAGTCGCTCGGACGAGTCGCCGCTCTCCGATGCTCGACGGCTGGAACGATTGGTACGCCGACCGTCGCAAGAGCGGCGGGGTTTTGGTGGACCTCCTCATCCACGACTTCGATTTCCTCCGGTGGTCGCTCGGCGAGGTCGAGCGGGTATATGCCCGCGGGACGACGGGCCGCGAGTACAACCGTCTCGACTACGCGCTCGTGACGCTGCGTTTTGCATCGGGCGCGATCGCCCACGTCGAGGGCCACTGGGGCTATCCCGCTCCGTTTTGCTACTCCATCGAGGTCGCCGGCAGCCGGGCGATGGTCTCGATAGACAGCACGGATCGTCCGCCCGTCGAACTGGTCGGCGGGCCGACCGGTCCCGGCGAAAGCCCGGACGTGGCCGTCGGAAAGAGTCCGTTCGAGAGCGAGCTTTCGGACTTCGTCCGCTGCCTGAAGTCGGGGGAGGAGCCGGTGGTCGGCGGGCGCGACGCGGTGGAGGCGCTTCGCATAAGCCTCGCCGCCGCCGAGTCCATGGAGACGGGGAAGGCCGTGGAGATGGGAAGGAGCCGGAGTGGAGCGAGCTAGGATCGGGGTAGTGAGTTTCGCCCACGTCCACGCGCCACAGTACGCTGGGGCGCTCTCGAACCT
Source organism: Rubrobacteraceae bacterium (assembly GCA_050698295.1). Classification (GTDB taxonomy): domain Bacteria; phylum Actinomycetota; class Rubrobacteria; order Rubrobacterales; family Rubrobacteraceae; genus JACCWD01. The sequence continues at coordinate 13,173 of JBOHBL010000773.1, forward strand.
CGGCGACGACATCGTGGAGTTCGTCGGGGTGGCTGATGAAGACGCGAATCGCGGTCGGGAAGCCGCCGAACGCTTCGGCGCGCGATCCTTCGAGAGCGTCGGCGCGCTGGCGGGGGAGGTGGACGCGGTGATCGTTTGCTCGGAGAACCGCGACCACCTGCGGGACGTGTCCGCCGCGCTGGAAGGTGGGGCGCATGTGTTGTGCGAGAAGCCCATCGCCACGACCGTCTCGGACGCGGAGGCGATGATCCGGGCCGCGGAAAGCGCCGGGCGACAACTCAGGATCGCGTTTCCCATCCGCTTCCTCCCTGCCGCGCGGCGGGCGCGCGAGCTTGTGTCCTCCGGCGCTGTCGGGCGCGTGCTCGCGGTCAACGGGACGAACCACGGACAGGTTCCGGGCGGATGGTTCCTCGATCCGGAGCGGAGCGGGGGAGGGGCGGTGATGGATCACACCGTCCACGTCGCGGACACGCTTCGCTGGATGCTCGGCGTCGAGGCGACCTCCGTATACGCCGAGATCGGCTCGTTCTTCGGCGCGGATGGCGCCGACGACGCGGGCATCCTGACGCTCGAACTGGAAGGCGGGCGCGTCGCCGACGGCGCGTTCGCCACCATAGACCCGAGCTGGTCGCGCGGGAGCGGGTACCCCACGTGGGGGGACTTCACGCTCCGGATCACCGGCGCTTCCGGCGTGCTTCACGTGGATGGCTTCGCCGACCATCTCACCACCTTCGACCACGACGCGGGCAGCGCCTCATGGACCCACACCGGCGAGGACATGAACGCGACCATGATCCGGGACTTCATCCAATGCCTCGGCGACGGCTCCTCCGAAACCGCCACCGGCCTCGACGGCCTCCGCGCCCTGGAGATAGTCCTCGCCGCCTACGATTCAGCCCGGAAGCAGGAAGCCATGCCTGTCGAGCCGCGCGCCGGATGAGCATGCGGAGACCCCGCCGTTCTCCTCAATGCCGCACCGAACACTGAAGCCCCGGGACCACGATGTCGTCAAGGCCGGACAGCTTCCGGCAAGATGACATGCCTCCTCGAAGCGCTGCCGTGGAACGTTTCGGAGGAGATCCACTTCTACATACCGCATACCTCTCCAAACCCCGGCCTTCCCAACAACTTTTGATAATTTTTGCGAAAGCTCTTGACATTGAGACAAAAGTTGGTCTATTATTGGCGGTGAGGAAAGGAGAGTGGTGGGTTCTTCGGTAGAGAAAACGGGGTGTCATCCTCGGTATCCGCTGGTTGAGAACCGGGTTCAGGCGGAGATCATGGCGTACGCGCACGCCGAGGGGCGGTCGTTTTCGCGGGCGAGGTTGACGGCCGCGCTGTCTTCGAGCCGGGGGAAGGTCACGGCGGAGGTTTCCCGGCTCATGGAGATCGGCATTCTCGCGGAGGAGGGACTCGCCGAGTCCGAGGGGGGACGGCGTTCGTCGCTGTTGTGCATCCCGCGTTCGGCGGGGTACATCGCTTCTGTTTTTATTGGCGCGACCTCGGTGGACGTGGCTCTGACGACGCTCGGGAGCGAGGTCGTTTCGCATCGGGCCGAGGTGGTGGATGTCCGGGAGGGACCGAGGCCGATACTCGCTCGGGTCAGGGAGATGCTTTCGGAGATGCTCGCGGAGCGGGCAAGCGAGGCGAAAGACGTGGTTGCAATTGGCGTCGGGGTGCCGGGGCCTGTGGAGCAGGCGTCGGGGTTGTTGACCGTGCCGCCGATCATGCCAGGGTGGGACCGCTTTCCGATACGAGAGGCGTTCGCCGGGGAGTACGCGGCTCCGGTGTTCGTGGACAACGAGGTGAACGCGATGGCGCTCGGGGAGCACTGGGGAGGGGTTGGAAAGAAGGTCAACGACATGATCTTCGTGAAGATAGGGACGGGGATCGGGGCGGGGATCATCATCGGCGGACGCCTCCACCGAGGGCCGCAAGGCTGCGCCGGGGACTTCGGCCACGTCTGTGTGGACCCCGAAGGCCCCATCTGCTCGTGCGGCAACAGCGGCTGCCTCGAAGCGATGGCGGCGGCTCCCGCCATCGTCAGAGAGGCTGAAAAGTGCGCCAGGGACGGGGAGTCGGAGATCCTGTCAGGCATCCTCGCCGAGAATGGCGAGTTGACTTCGAGGGACGTCGCCGGGGCGGCGCGGCATGGAGATCGCTGCGCGCTCATGGTCATACGCAATTCGGGGCGGCTCATCGGCCAGACCATAGCCACGCTCGTCAGCGTTTTGAACCCTTCGCTCATCGTCATCGGCGGCGGGGTATCGCACATCGGAACCGGGCTTCTCGCCGAGATAAGAAGCTCCGTATACAGTCGCTCGCTGCCGCTCGCCACACGCACATTGCCCATAGTCATGAGCGAACTCGATGAGATGGCGGGGGTCGTCGGCGCGAGCGTCATGGCCGCGGAGGGGGTGTTTACGGTGTCCGGCTGAGCCGGGGTAGTCGAAGGAATTCCACGTGGAGACGAGGAACCGATTTCGAGGAGGAGTGTCTCATGAGTCCACGGATCAAAGACCACGAAGGCAACGACATCACACATGGACGGGAGACGGTAAACGGAGTCCGGCTTCACTACATGACAGCCGGAGCCGGAGACCCCGTGTTCCTTCTTCACGGCGTCCCGAAGACCTCGTACCACTGGCGGCACGTTATCCCGCTTCTCACACCCCACTATACGGTCATCGCTCCCGACCTCCGGGGACTCGGGGATTCGCAGCACCCGAAGGGCGGCTACGACATGCGAAACATGGCCGAGGACATCGCGCAACTCGCGACGGCCCTCGGGTACGAGAACTTCCGCATCGTGGGGGAGGACTGGGGGGCTTCGACGGCGTATCAGGTGGCGGCGCGGTATCCGGAGTGCGTGCGGCAGCTCGTGTATCAGGAAATGATCCTGCCGGGCTACGGCCTCGAAGACTATTCGTTCCTCACGAAAGAGAACGTCGAGACGTACGTTTGGCTGTGGCACATCAATTTCTATAACGTCCCGGACTTCCCGGAGCTTCTCATCACGGGCAGGGAGAGGGAGTACTTTTCGTACTTCATAAAGCACGAGACGCACGACCCGAGTGCGATCACGGAGGACGCTCTCGACGAGTACATCCGTTGTTATTCATCCCCCGGCGGACTCCGGTGCATGTTCGAGATATACCGCGCCACCCTGGAGAGCGCCGATCAGAACTACGAAGCCGCCAAAACGAAGCTGAAGATGCCCGTCCTCGCCGTCGGAGGCAGGGACTTCATCGGCGAGGACAACGAGCGGCAGATGCGGGAGGTCGCCGAGGACGTGCGGGGCGAAATACTTCCGTGGGGCCACCAACTCGCCGAGGAATGCTCGAACGAACTCGCGAAACTGTATCTCGACTTCTTCGAGGAGTAGCCGATGGCTGCGCGACGCCTCGACAGGAGAGAGTTCTTGAAGCTGTCGGCGGCGGCCTCGGGCGCCGTTCTCGCCGGGGGAGCGTTGTCTGCCTGCGGCGGGAATGGGCAGACTTCATCGGGCAAGCCGGGGTCCCTGAACATGCTGTATGCGACTGCCGAGGCGAACTCCGAGGCTGTCCAGTCCGTGCTGCCGGACTTCGAGAAGGAGTTCGGCGTCGAGATCAACTTCGAGACCAACCCCTACGACGCCTTGCAGCAGAAGGTCTTCGCGGAGCTGGCTTCCTCGAGTCCTTTCTACGACATCCTCATCGTCGACACGCCCTGGATGCCGGCTCTGACCACCAGGATCGAACCCCTCACTTCCTACGTCAACGATCCCAAACTCAACGACGTCGCGGACCCGAACCTGAAGGACTTCATCCCCAAGGTCTTCTACGACACCTCGGTCTACCACCCGTCGGAGTCTTACCGGCAGTTCCCGGGCGAAACCGGCGAGGTCGATGTGCCGGCCATAGAGGACGAGGGCTTCGAGGTCTTCGGCTTTCCGCTGCAGGCCAACGTGCTGGTCGTTTCCTACAGACAGGACCTCTTCGAGGACCCCGACGAGCAAAGAGCTTTTGAGCAACGCCACGGCAAGCCATTGAGGTTCCCCGAGACCTGGGAGGAGTTCGTCCCGGTCGCCGAGTTCTTCACGCGCCCCGAGGAACGTCTGTACGGGACCACGCTCATGGCGGGCGCCGGAGATTGGGCGACCGACGACTTCAAGACTTTGTTGGAGTGCTGGGGCGGAAACGGGCGTATGATCTCCGACGATTTCGGCATGGCGTTCCAATCGCAAGAGGGGATCGACGCGCTTTCCTATTACGCTGGCCTCATCGACCGGAAGGTAACGCCGCCCGGCGTGACGTCGTTCTCGTGGGACACCGTCGGCTCCACCTTCGGCCAGGGACTCGCGGCCATAGGGATGAACTACAACAACATGACCCTCGGCGACGACATCGAGGGAAAGGTCGGCTACGCCATGGTTCCGAAGAAAGAAAAGTACGGGCCGCATTTTGGTACCTGGATGCTCAGCGTCAACAAGTTCTCTCGGAACAAGGAGTGGGCCTACAGGGCCATAACCTGGCTCACGAGCGCCGAGACCCAGACCAAGATGCTCCAGGCGCAGCTCCACCCGAGCCGTACTTCGGTCTACGAGAGTACGAGGTCCGACGAGTCGCTCGCGGAGGAGTTCGGCAACTACTACGACGTTTTGGGTGACTCACTCGAGGTCGGCGTGGGCCGTCCGCGCCTGATCAACTACAGCGACGTCACCGAGGCCATCGGGGTCGCCGTGAATAACGCGGCCACAGGAAGGCAGGCCCCCGAAGAAGCTCTCGGCCAGGCGGCCTCGACGATAGCCTCCTCCCTCGAGCTCGCGGGGTACCCCGTTGGCTAGGGCAAGCGTGGATCGCGGAGCTACCGCCGGCTCCGCCACAATGGGTGAGCGGCCGAAGAAGCCAGGTGGTCGGGCCGGCGGCAGGGAGGGTTGGCTGCTCGTCTCCCCGGTCGTGGCGGTTTTGCTCGTCATGACCGTGGTTCCGGCCATCTACCTGCTCTACAACAGCTTCTTCAGCTTCACGCTGCTCTCGCCCCAGCTCAAGAGCTTCGTGGGCTTGGCCAACTACGCCTACGTATTGACCGACCCTTCAATCCGGAACGGACTCTTCATCACCGCGCTCTTCGTGGTCCTGGCGGTGGGCCTGGAGACGATCATCGGGTTGCTCCTCGCCCTCGCGCTCCAGCGCAGGACCATCGGCAACACCATCGCCTCGACGCTGCTCCTCCTGCCCTTCGCCGTCACGCCGGTCGTCTCCGCCCTGCTGTGGCGCGAGCTCCTCAACCCCAACTACGGTTGGGTGGACTACTACCTCCAGCGGATAGGTTTGATCGGAGAGCCCATAGAGTGGCTCAGTTCCACCACCACCGCGTGGGTGGCGCTCGTGGGGCTCGACGTGTGGCAGTGGACGCCGTTCGTCGCGCTCATCCTGATGGCCGGCCTTCAGGGGATACCCCAGGAGCCCAGGGAAGCGGCGGCCGTGGACGGCGCCACCGAATGGGGCATGTTCTGGCACGTTACGTTGCCTTTGTTGAGGCCATTCATCGCCATCGCGGTGCTGCTGCGCGTGGTGGAGGCGTTCAAGACCTTCGCCACGGTCAAGGTCTTGACCAACGGCGGACCCGGTACCTCCACCGAGATCATCAACCTCACGCTCTATCGGGTGGGGTTGCAGAACTTCCAGATAGGGGCGGCCGCGGCGCTCGGCATGGTGTTTTTGATCTTGCTCCTGATCCTAGTCTCCCAACTTTTGCGAATTATCGGGCGCAACACGGACCTCATAGAGGAAGGCTGACAGATGAAAAACAAGAACCGGACGGCGCGTTTCCTGACCCGTCTGGCGCTGTGGGCAGCCATAGCCGTCGCGATGGTCCCGTTCGTCTTCATGTTCGTCACCTCGATAAAGCCGGAGGGTCAGGCGCAGTCCATACCGCCAAAGTGGTTGTTCGTCCCGACCCTGGAGAACTATGTGGCCGTCTTCGGGGGTCAGACCGCCTCATCCCAGGCGTTCTTGCCGCTGCTCGTGAACAGCGCCGTCGTGTCGGTGGGTTCGACGGTTCTCACGATAGTTTTGGCGTTGCCCGCCGCGTATGCTCTCGCTCGCGTTCGGTTCCGGGGCAGGCGTTTTCTGGCTTCGTGGATACTCTCGACGATCATGTTCCCGCCGATTGTGGCGGCCATCCCGGTGTTCGTGTTCGCCGGCACGTTGCGTATAGTGGACACTTATCCGATCCTTATTATTCCGTACACGGCGTTCAACTTGCCGTTGGTGATCTGGGTGCTGCGAAGCATCATCATTCAGATTCCCCAGGAGATAGAGCAGGCGGCGCTGGTGGATGGATGCACGAGGCTCGGGGTGATAAGGCGCATGGTCCTTCCCCTCGCGATGCCCGGCATCGCCACGGGCGCGATCCTGAGCATGATCCTCTGCTGGAACGAGTTCTTGTTCGCCCTGACACTCACCCGCTCGTACATAAAGACGTCCCCCGTCGGGATAAGCGAGTTCACCGGCATGTTCGGCACCGAGTGGGGCAACCTCACCGCCGCCTCCACCGCCGTCGTGGCGCCGATACTCGTGATGACGCTCATCCTGCGCCGCCGTTTGATCTCCGGCCTGACCTTCGGGGCTGTGAAGTGACAGCGGCGATCAGAATGGTCGATCCATCCCCACGCAGGGGCGGGGATCGTGAACACCGCTGTGAGAAAGCAACCGACAGGAAGGTAAACAGGACATGAGAGCCGTACTGTTCCCCGGAAACAAGGAAGTCCGCGTGGGCGACGACCGCTGCCGGGCTTGCGGCGGAGCGGCGTGGATCTCCCGCCCTCTGCTTCTGGTTGCTCTGTGCCTCGCGGCTATTTTGGGGCTCGCAACCGGGGCTACGGCGCAGGATGCCGCCGTCGGCGCCTGGGCCGCCAGTCCGCAGCCACCGTACGAGTCGGGCATTTCACACGACGGCTTCAACGACCAGACGGTGCGTAACATCGTCCACCTCAGCGCCGGCGGGTCAGAGCTGTGCGTCCGGCTCTCCAACGAGTTCGGCGAGAAGCCGTTGGAGATCGGCGCGGCTTCGGTGGCGGTGCGGGAGGCGGGAGCGGCGACCGTGGCTGGCACGAACCAGGCGCTGACCTTCGACGGGAGCGCTTCGGTCGGGATCCCGGCGGGAGAGGAAGTCTACAGCGACCCGGTGGCGTTCGAGACCGCGCCGGGGCAGAGCCTGGCGGTCAGCGTCTACGTACCGCAGGAGACCGGCCCCGTGACGTGGCATCAGCTCGGCCAGCAGGTCAACTACATCTCCAACCGCGGAAACCACGCAGCCGACGCGGAAGCCGCCGCCTACTCCGGCGGACAGACCTCCTACTTCTTCCTCACCGGGGTTGACGTGTTCGGCGCGGCGGAGCAGGGGACCATAGTCGCGGTGGGCGACTCGATCACGGACGGCTACGGCTCGACCCTCGACGCAAACGGACGCTACCCGAATTATCTGGCGCAGCGTGTCCTGGACGCGGGAGTGGGCAAGTCCGTCGTGAACGCGGGCATCTCCGGCAACCGCATACTCAACGACTCTCCGGCTTATGGCATCAAGCTGCTGGACAGGTTCGACCGCGACGTGCTCTCTCAGTCCGGCGTTACGGATGTCATCCTGCTCGAAGGCATAAACGACATCGGCCACAGCCAGTCCGGCGACGACCCGAGCGTCCAGCCCAACCCGGATGTCTCGGCGGATCAGATAATAGAGGGAATGCGGGAGGTCATAGATCTCGCTCATGCCGAGGGGCTCAGGGTCCACGGCGCGACGATCTTGCCTTTCGAGGGCGCCGACTACTTCTACGAGGCCGGTGAAGAAAAACGCCAGGCCGTCAACGACTTCATCAGAAACAGCGGCGAGTTCGACGGCGTCGTGGACTTCGACGCGGCTCTGCGCGACCCCGCGAACCCGCGGCGGCTCCTCCCCGCCTACGACAGCGGCGACCACCTCCACCCCAACGACGCCGGCTACCGGGCAATGGCCGAGGCCGTGGACCTGGCACTCTTAAGCCGGCAGGCCGCGGCGCAGATGCCCGACACGGGTGGGCCTTCTCCGCTCGTGCCGGTCGCCGCCGCGTTGCTCATGGGCCTGGGCGCCCTGGGCC
>JBOHBL010000774.1:0-3856 GCA_050698295.1 Rubrobacteraceae bacterium
GCTGAAGTAGATCGCCACTCCGACGGCGATGGCGGCGGAGAGAAAGACCTGAAGTGGAAAACCTCCGGCGAGGAGTTGGGGGACGATGAACGGGAGGAAGGGAATAGCGACGGAGACGCCTGAGACGGACATGGCGATTGGGCCTCCGTTGCGGCCTCCGGCGCGGTGGATCAGGGTTCCCGCGCCGTAGCCGGCGAGACCGGAGAGGATGAAGGTGAGGAAGCCGACCTGGAATATGGCGAAGACCACGAGGAACCCGACCGCCGCCACTCCCACCCCGGCGAGGATGGTCTTGGCGATCTGATTCTTTCGCATCGCGCCGGCTCGGGCGCCGCGGGGGAGTTTGGCGTCGTCGGGGCACTTTATTCCGACTTCGGTCTGCCTCATGCACTCGGTGCAGATGGGACGACCGCACGTCGCGCACGAGACGCGCGTCTCTCTGTCGGGGTGGCAATAGCAGCGCATCGGCTCGGACATCTAAAACCCCTTCGAATCCCGGCGCGACAATTCCCCCCGCGGCATCAGGACGATCTCTTTTTTATAGCTCCGGTGGACCTCGGCGATCTCCCGAGCGTGTTCGAGTTCCCGCCTCTTGAGCTCCTCGCGCAGCTTCGCGTTCTCTGCTTCGAGCTTCGCCACCCGCCTTTCGAGGGCGAGTATCTTCTCGACCCCGGCGAGGTTGAGGCCCATCTCCTGGGTGAGGCGCTGGATGCGCTGTCCCAGTTCGATGTCTTCCTGTGAGTATAGCCGGGTGTTCTTGATGCTTTTTCGCGGACAGAGGAGGCCTTTTTGCTCGTACATCCTCAAGGTTTGCGGATGAACCCCGATCAACTCCGCCGCGATCCCGATCATGAACACCGGCCGCCGCTTCACGACGAGTCCGCCTTCTTGAACAATTCCTCCCGCGCGTCCTCATCCCACTCGTCGGCGAGAGCCTCCAGAATTTCGCGCTCCCGACGCTTGAGCTTCCTGGGCACCACGAGAGAAGTCTTGACGATGAGGTCCCCCACTCCCCCGCCTTTCTTGACGCTCGGAGCCCCGGCGCCTCTCACTCTGAACTGCCGCCCATCCTGCGTCCCCGCCGGAAGACGCAACCGAACCGAGCCGCCATCGGGCCTCGGGACCCGTATCTCCGCACCCAGAGCAGCCTCCACGAAGCTCACCGGAACTTTCACGACGAAGTCGTCGCCGCGCCGCTCGAAAACGGGATGCCCCTCCACCCGGGTGACCACGTACAGGTCCCCGGCCGGCGCGCCCTTCCTTCCGGCATTGCCCCTGCCGGGAACCCGGACCTTCATCCCGTCCTTCGCGCCAGCCGGGATCCGAACCGTGACCTGCCGCGCGTTCCCGACCTTGCCACTCCCCCTGCAAGCGGAACAGGGACTCTCCACGAACGTCCCCTCGCCCCCACACCTCGAACACGGCTCCGAAAACGCGAAAAACCCCTGGTCCCGGCTCCTCACGCCCCGCCCGCCGCAATCCGGGCAACGCTTGATCGAAGTCCCAGGCGCAGCCCCGGACCCGCCGCAATCCCCGCAAGCCTCCTCAACCGAAACCCCAACCCGAGTCGTCACGCCCTTCAAAGCGTCCTTGAACTTCAAGTTGACGCTCACTGTTACATCCTCGCCCTTGAGCGGTTCGCGCTCCCGGCGGGCGGACCTGCCGAACACGTCGCCCAGCCCGCCGAAGCCGTCGAAGAGGTCCGAAAATCCGCCCCCAAAACCACCACTCCGGTCCCCCCGAGAACCGAAGTAGGCGCGAGGGCCTTCGTCGTATTCCCGCCTTTTCTCGGGGTTTGCCAGGATCTCATAGGCGTGCTGCACCTCTTTGAAACGCGCTTCGGCATCGGGGGCGTTGGGGTTCGCGTCGGGGTGGTATTTGCGCGCCAGCTTGCGGTACGCGCCGCGTATATCTTCCCGCGAGGCGTCCCGCTTTACGCCCAGTACCTTGTAGAGATCCTTCGTTTCCATGTACCTGAACCTACTGTGCAACTACAACCTTAGCCGGTCGTATAGGTTTGCCGTTGAGCATGTAGCCGCGCTCGAAGGTCTGGAGGACGGCGCCTTCCTCGTGGTCTTCGGAGGGTCGGCTCATGACGGCTTCGTGGACGGTTGGGTCGAAGATCTGGCCGTCGGAGGCGATGGGGAGGAGCCCTTCGTTGCCCATCGCGTCGGCGAGCTGGTCGCGGGTGGCGCTGACGCCCTCGCGGACATCGCCTTCCGATTCGAGGGCGCGGTCGAGGTTGTCCAGGACGGGGAGGAGGGCCAGGATCAGGCGCTCCGAAGCCGTCTGCAGGATCCTCTCCCGCTCTTTTTCCTGGCGCTTGCGCGAGTTCTCGAACTCGGCCTTCAGGCGGCGCAGCGAATCCAAATACTCGTCCCGCTCCCGTCGCGCGAGTTCGAGTTCGACCTCCAGCGCCGCGACTTCCTCAGCCGGAAACGCCTCCGCGTCTTCCTCGAAAGCCTCCGCCTCGACTTCCTCGGAGGACGGATCTTGAGGCGCCCCCTGGGGCTCCTCCACGGGCTGCTCGGCAGCCTCCCCGACGGTTCCCTCTTCCCGGTCTTCGGGTTCCCGTTCGGGTTCGCGCTTGTTCTGTTCGTCGCTCAATTCGGTGGGTCCCTCCCGTTGTCATGAAAGGGGACCGGGGCGCTCCGCCACCAGCCCCGAGAATACGAACGGCTAGCTCCGATCCCTGCGCTCGTCGTCCTTGCGATCATCTTCGTCGTCGACGACTTCGGCGTCCTCCACGAGGTCTTCTTCGTCGGCGCGGGTGTCGCTCGCCTGCTGTTGCTGCTCCTGGGCCCGCTGGTAGAGCACCTCGGAGAGCTTGTGCGAGGCGGTGACGAGGGCCTCCTGCTTCGTCCTGATCTCCTCGATGTCGTCGCCGGCGAGGGCTTGCTTCGCTTCCTTCAGCGCCTGCTCGATGTCGTTCTTGGTTGCCATGTCCACCTTGCCGTCGACGTCCTTGAGCGACCGCTCGATGGAGTAGACGAGGTTGTCCGCGTTGTTGCGGACGTCGGCCTCCTCCTTCTTGCGCTTGTCCTCGTCGGCGTGGGCCTCCGCGTCGCGCATCATCTCCTCGATGTCCGCGTCAGACAGTCCGCTCGAAGCCGTGATCGTGATCCGCTGCTCCTTGCCCGTCCCGAGGTCCTTCGCTCCAACGTTGACGATGCCGTTCGCGTCGATGTCGAACGAAACCTCGATCTGAGGTACACCCCTCGGAGCCGGCGGAATGCCTACGAGCTGGAAGTTGCCGATCAGCTTGTTGTAGGCCGCGATCTCGCGCTCTCCCTGGTAAACCTTGATCTCCACCGAACCCTGATTGTCGTCGGCGGTCGTGAAGGTCTCACCCTTGCGTGTAGGTATAGTCGTGTTCCGCTCGATGAGCTTGGTGAAGACGCCGCCCTTCGTCTCGATACCCAGCGAGAGCGGGGTCACGTCGAGGAGGAGCACGTCCTTGACTTCGCCGGCGAGGACTCCGGCCTGGATGGCGGCGCCGATGGCGACGACTTCGTCGGGGTTGATGCCCTTGTGAGGCTCCTTGCCGGTAATTTCCTTAACCTGTTCCTGAACCGCCGGAATCCTCGTCGAGCCCCCGACGAGGATTACCTGATCAACCTCGCCGGCCTGGAGTCCGGCGTCCTGCATGGCGCGGCGCACGGGGTTTGCCGTCGCTTCCACGAGGTCGGCGGTGAGCTGGTTGAACTGCGCGCGCGAAAGCGTGAGGTCCATGTGCTTCGGGCCGTTCGCGTCGGCGGTGATGAAGGGGAGGTTTATGGAAGTGGAGGTGGTCGAAGACAACTCCCTCTTCGCCTTCTCGGCGGCTTCGACGAGACGCTGGGTCGCCATCTTGTCC
>JBOHBL010000775.1:0-2701 GCA_050698295.1 Rubrobacteraceae bacterium
TCACGGGTCCGAGCAGTCGCGTTTGTAGCCGCAGTTCGGGCAGACGATTTTGCAGTGCAGCCCGTACATCTTCGTCCCGCAGACCTCGCACGCCTGTATCGGGTATTCGTCTTCGTTTTCGACGCTCGAAGCCGGCTCGGGCGTCTTTTCCGCGTCGCGGGTATTCAAGGGCGCTCTTTCCTCTCGAAGAGTGGCCGCAGCGCGTCCCCGAGCGTGGAGGTCGAGAGCGTCTTCAGGCCGGTGAAAGTGAGGACTCTTTGCGCCTGTCTCAGCGAGACGGCGAGGGAAGCGGTGAGGGTCTGGAGGATCGCGATGCTCTGTTGAAGCTCGGATATTTTCACCGGGAGCGCCGAGGCGCGTTCGCTCAAGCCGTTCACGCCATTCTCCAGTTCGTTCGTTCGCGCGCTCAGACGCGCGACTTCGTCCGTTACCCGTCTCTGAAACATTCTCCTCGCTCGCCTGAACCGCAGCCAGGCCCGAAACGCGAAGACGCCCCCGACGAGAGCGAGCAAAACGCCGAGCAAAATCAGTGCGAATAAAGTCGTGAACATGCCTTCACCGTAGCACGACTCGGCCTCTTTCACAGGCGCTTTACAAACCGATCCATGGTGCTAAAATCCCTCGCACAGCGACGCGGGGTGGAGCAGTCTGGTAGCTCGTCGGGCTCATAACCCGAAGGTCGCAGGTTCAAATCCTGCCCCCGCTACTACGCGGCCCGGTCATTTGGCCGGGCCTGTTTCGTTGCGTTTCTGAAGTCGCCGCGCCACTCCGCCCGATCTCCTGTTCAGGTAGAATGAACGAGAGAAAAAAGGGAAGACTCCGGGGAGGACTTTGCTCAGGGAAGCGTTGGATCACCGCTCCGTACTCGTCGGTGAGAAAGTCAGAGACTGGCGAGAAGCGGTCGAAATATCCGGGAAGCTCCTGGTTGCCGCGGACGCCGCGGAGGAAAGATACGTCGCGGCCATGATCCGGACCACCGAGGAACTCGGCCCGTACGCGGTCATAGCCCCCGGTGTCGCCATCCCCCACGCTCGTCCCGAGGACGGGGCGAAAAGCGTGGGACTCAGCCTCGCGGTACTCTCCGAACCGGTCGAGTTCGGCTCGAAGGAGAACGACCCCGTGGACCTGGTGTTCGGCTTCTCGACCACCGACTCCGCTGCCCACGTCGGACTCCTCCAGGCTCTGGCGGATTTCATAGAGAAGCCAGAGAACACGGAGGCGTTGCGAGGGGCGGGAACGGTCGAAGAAGTCCTGCAAATCTTGGAGAGGAGCGAGAGAGATGCTTAAAGTGTTCGCCGTATGCGGGATGGGGCTGGGTACGAGTGTGATCCTCAAGAGCCGCCTGAAGGAAGCCCTCGACGCCCAGGGAGTGGACTACAACCTCGACGTCACCGACGCCAGCGCGGCCAGCGGTCAGGACGCCGATCTCATCTTCACCTCCGACGAGCTTGCGCCGAAGATACGAAACAAGAACGCCAAGATCGTCATCATCAACAACTTCACCGACCGTTCCGAGATACGCCAGAAAGCCGAGCAAGCAGTCTCGGAACTCGGAGGCTGACGCGCCGTGGTTATTCTCAACGTACTGGTAGACATACTCAGTACCCCGGCGATCCTGGTCGGGCTTCTCGCCCTCGTCGGTCTTCTCGCCCTGCGTTCGCCGTTGCCGGATCTCGTGAGCGGCACGTTAAAGACCATCATCGGGTTTCTGATCCTGGGCGGCGGGGCGACTATCATCACCGGAGCATTGGAACCCCTCGGGCGGATGATCGAAGAGGGTCTCGGGTTGCAGGGCGTCGTTCCGACCAACGAGGCGGTGGTTGGGCTCGCGCTGGAGGACTTCGGAGCCAGGACCGCCGGGATCATGGGCCTCGCCTTCCTCGTGAACCTCGTCCTGGCGCGCCTGAGTCCGCTCTCCTACGTCTTCCTCACCGGCCACCACGTACTGTTTATGAGCGCGCTTGCCGCCGTGGTCCTCGACTCCGCCGGTATCGGGGGCATAAGCCTGTACCTGATCGGCGCGCTCGTGGTGGGAAGTCTCATGGTGCTCATGCCCGCCGTCGCGATGCCCTTCGTCAGGAGGATCACGGGCGAGGAAGACATCGCCGTCGGACACTTCGGCACTCTGGGCTACGTGACGAGCGCCCTGGTCGGACGCGGTCTCGGAGACCCCGAAAAGAGTACCGAAGACGTGCGGGTTCCCCGCAGCCTCTCCTTCTTCCGGGACAATCTAGTCTCCACGGCGGTTGCCATGCTCGTCGTCTACCTCGTATTCGCTCTCATAGCCGGTCCCTCCTTCGTCTCGGGACTGAGCGAAGGGACGAACCCGTTCGTCTACGCCGTGATCCAGGCTCTCACCTTCGCCGCCGGGGTGTGGGTGATCCTCGTGGGCGTGAGGATGATACTCGGTGAGATCGTCCCGGCCTTCGAGGGGATCTCCCGGAAGCTCATCCCGAACGCCGTCCCCGCCCTCGACATCCCCGTGATGTTCCCGTACGCGCCCACGGCCGTCCCCATCGGTTTTCTGTCGAGCGCGGCGGCGGGGGTCATAGCACTCCCGCTCCTCGGCCCGCTCGGACTCGCGCTCATCATCCCCGGCATGGTTCCGCACTTTTTCGTCGGCGGCGGGGCCGGAGTGTTCGGCAACGCCACCGGCGGCAGGAGGGGAGCGGTTTTTGGAGCCTTCGCCAATGGTCTGATA
>JBOHBL010000776.1:0-2329 GCA_050698295.1 Rubrobacteraceae bacterium
CATGTCAAGAGGAGTATTCGAGAGGACCAAGCCGCACCTCAACGTGGGCACCATAGGCCACGTCGACCACGGCAAGACGACGCTGACCGCCGCGATAACCAAAGTGCTTGCCAAGGAGGTCCCCGACGACCCCGCCAACCGCGAGGTGGCCTTCGACGCGATAGACAACGCCCCCGAGGAGAAGCAGCGCGGCATCACCATAGCCACGAGCCACCAGGAGTACGCCACCGAAAGCCGCCACTACGCCCACGTCGACTGCCCCGGCCACGCCGACTACGTCAAGAACATGATCACGGGAGCGGCCCAGATGGACGGGGCCATCCTCGTGGTCTCCGCCGCCGACGGCCCGATGCCCCAGACCAGGGAGCACATACTTCTCGCCAGGCAGGTCGGGGTTCCCTGCATAGTGGTCTACCTCAACAAGGCCGACATGGTCGACGACGAGGAGCTTCTGGAGCTTGTGGAGATGGAGGTGAGGGAGCTGCTCAGTGAGTACGAGTTCCCCGGAGAGGACATCCCGGTCGTCACGGGATCGGCCCTGAGGGCTCTGGAGGGCGACGGCGCCGAGCTTGGGGAGCCCTCGATCACCGCGCTCATGGAGGCCGTCGACACCTACGTGCCCGAGCCCGAGCGCGACGTGGACCGCGACTTCCTGCTGGCGGTTGAGGACGTGTTCACCATCCAGGGCAGGGGGACGGTTGCCACGGGCCGCGTGGAGGGCGGCCAGGTCAAGGTCAACGACGAGGTGGAGATAGTCGGGATAAGGCCGACCTCGAAGACGGTGGTCACGGGCGTCGAGATGTTCAACAAGTCGATGACCTCGGCGCAGGCGGGAGACAACATAGGGGCATTGCTCAGGGGAGTCAAGCGCGACGAGATAGAGCGCGGGCAGGTCTTGGCCGAGCCCGGCTCGATCACCCCCCACACCCTCTTCAAGGCCGAGGTCTACGTGCTCAGCAAGGAGGAGGGAGGAAGGCACACGCCGTTCTTCTCCAACTACCGACCTCAGTTCTACTTCCGCACGACGGACGTGACCGGGGAGATAAGGCTGGAGGAGGGGGTTGAGATGGTGATGCCCGGGGACAACACGGTGATGGAGGTTGAGCTGATCTCTCCCATAGCGATGGACGAGGGGCTGAACTTCGCCATCCGTGAGGGCGGCAGGACGGTTGGCGCCGGCGTCGTAACAGAGATCGAGGCGTAGGTTCGGTTTATTAGCGTGGGGGCGGGACTTTTGGTTTCGCCCTTCACTTTGGTTTGGAGGAAGGTTGTGAGACAATTGGTAACGCTGGCATGCGAGGAGTGCAAGCGCCGGAACTACAGCAGCAGGAAGAACCGGCGGAACACTCCGGATCGCATCCAGTTGAACAAGTTCTGTCCGTGGTGCCGGCGGCACACGGCGCACCGCGAGACGCGGTAGACTAGGCGGGTAAGCAGAGGGCAGTAGCTCAGTTGGAAGAGCAGCGGTCTCCAAAACCGCAGGCCGGGGGTTCGAGTCCCTCCTGCCCTGCTCGGTAGTGTAGAGCCAGGCGAGGATTAGATGGCTAAAAAACAGGGTTCATCTTCGACGAAGGGAACCGATAAGTCACAAAAGAAGAACCAGCAGAAAAAGGGCGGTCAGCAGGCTCGTTCCGGCGGCCCGGTGAAGTTCGCCAGAGACGTGAGGGGCGAGTTGAAGAAGGTGAGTTGGCCCAACCGGGAACAGTTGCAGCAGAGTACGCTGGTGGTCATTATCATCGTTTTGGTACTCATGGCCTACGTGTATGCGTGGGACTTCGTGTTCCAGAACCTATCGCGTTTGATCTTCACGTAGGGATGTAGGGAGCGATTTGTCGTCATGAACCCATTGACAAAAGCGACGGGCTTGTCCTTCCAGCTTTCGGGCCTTCTCGATGAGAAGGACGGTCTCACGAAGAGACAACGGAGCGACGTTAGGCTGCATGACATCAGCCCTGCTACCAAAGTAGCAGCGATGCACGAGAGCCGCTCGTACTCGGAGTGCGAAGATTTTACCGGCGGACACCTTTCTCCACCGAACCTCGCGAATCTTCGGTTGTCAAGGTACATAGCCGTTTGCTCCGGCATAGCCAAGAGTGCCTTTGCCCGTTGCAAATCATACCCGACTATGGGAGGCTTCTCCATGGAGAAATTCTGGTGCAGCTCTCATACCTCCCCTTCGTTAATTTCAAGAGCTTTCTGGGAGCAAACGCCGTGAAGAAATGGTACGTAGTGAACACATACTCGGGACACGAGAACAAGGTCCGCACCACGATGGAGAGGCGGATCGAGTCGTTCGGCCTCGACCGGCACTTCGGCGAAATAAAGATCC
>JBOHBL010000777.1:0-7283 GCA_050698295.1 Rubrobacteraceae bacterium
AAGAACAATATTCAACGCGGTCTCCACGTTCGCAAAGAAGACCCCGAAAAGAGGATCGAGCCCATCCGGCAGGCGCACCGGCATCGAGGCGGGAACGCTGAACACGTCCTGGTGCGGATGGTGGACGAAGACGGCATCACCCGGGGAGAGGTCTTCGACGCCTCCCCCGACATCCACAATCCTCCCGACCGCCGCGTAGCCGAATTTGATCGGGAACCCGTACCCGCCGCGGAGCGTGGGGAGATCGAGGGTGAGGTCCTTCGAGACTTCGCCGCGATAGACGAGCATCTCCGTGCCGTGGCTCACGGCGGAGAAGAGGGTCCGCACCCGCGCTTCGTCAGGTCCGGGTGGTGGAATTTCTTCGGGACGCAGTTCGGCGGAGCGGGGCGCGTCGAACCAGAGGGCGCGAGCCTCGAAGTCATCGCTACCCATCGCAGTATTCGAGGCCGCCTTCGAGAACGACGTCCGGGCCGTAGCGTTTGACGGTGAAGTCCTTCAAGGCGACGCAGAGGTCGAGGTCGCGGATGCCGAGGTCGCCTATGGCTTCGATGCCGAGTCCCAGTATCTTCGGAGCCACGCAGACTGCGAGCCGGTCCGCGAGCCGCTTTCGCAACAGGGCCGTTATGAGCGTCGCCCCGCCCTCGACCATCGCGGAGCGTACCCCGATCCCGTAGAGTTCCTCGAAGAACGCCTCCAGATCGACCTTTCCTTCGGGGTCTTCCGGGAGTCTCAGGACTTTCGCTCCGAGAGCGGAGGCTTCGCGGCGGCGATCCTCGGGGGCCTTTTCGGTCACGGCCAGGACTGTGCCTCTGGCGGCTCCGTTCGAGAGGACGGCGGCGGAGAGCGGGGTCTTCAGAGAGCTGTCAACGACGATGCGGATGGGGTTCGGGCCTTTGACGTGGCGCACCGTCAGGCGGGGGTTGTCTCTGGAGACCGTGCCGGCGCCGACGATCACGGCGTCGTGTTCGGCGCGGAGTTCGTGGGCGAACCGGAGCGAGTCGGGGGCGCTGATCCAACGCGATGAGCCCCCGACGGTCGCCAGCCTCCCATCGAGGGTCTGGGCGTAACTCACGGTCACGGTCGGGCGCGTGGGGGGCGCTTGCTCCATAATTCTCAGGTTAGCACGATACTCGACGAGAAAGGCGGACATATGAGCGAAGATAGGATCCTCCTCGAAGGAATGACGTTCTCCGGCTGCCACGGAACGCTCCCCGCCGAACGCGACCTCGGCCAGCCCTTCGTGGTGGACATGGAGTTGCGCCTCGACCTCCGGGCCGCCGGAGCCTCCGACGACTTGACCAAGACCGTCGATTACAGCGAGGTGCATCGGAGGGCGAAAGAGATCGTCGAGGGCGAGCCCGTCAACCTGACCGAAACCCTCGCCGAGCGGATCGCTGCGGCGGCCCTCGAAGACCATCCCCTCGTCGAAGCCGTGCGGGTGAAAGTGAAAAAGCCGCACGTGCGCCTCGGAGGGACCGTGCTTGCGGGGTCGGCGGTCGAGGTGTTTCGGGGTCGGCGGGAATAGGAGGCGCGGGATGTCGTGAGGATAGAATCGTTTGACTGATGGACGCTCTTACCGAAATCTCCGCCGAGCCGGACGCGAGTCGGGACCTCGAAAAGACCGAAGTCTTGAGGGGGATCTGCGCCGGAGAACTCCTCGGCGCTTTCGGCATGGGCGGGGTGAAGCGCGGGAGGCGTGTTCTGGACGGGGCGGCCGGGCTCGCGGTGGGTCATCTGGCGCGACGGGCGGCGGAGTACGACCGCATCGTCGGGGAAGGCGGTCTCGGAGCGGGCGGGGCCTGGGCGATGGAGCGCATGGCCCGCGAGGTCGAAGTCGAAGGGGTGGACGCGCTTCCGCGAGAGGGTCCGCTTTTGATCGCCTCGAACCATCCCGGTATCTCCGACACGGTCGCGCTCTTCTCCGCCATCCCCAGAGAAGACTTGAGAGTAGTCGCCGCGAAGCGGCCTTTTCTCGAGGCCCTCCCGAACACCTCGCGCCACCTGTTCACCGTGGACGAGGCTTCTGAATATCGCCTCGGTCTCGTCCGGGAGGCCGCGCGGCACATGAGGGGAGGAGGCGCTCTCCTGACCTTTCCGGGAGGTGGGATCGAACCCGACCCGGCGTTCATGCCCGGAGCCTCCGAATCTCTGGCCGGATGGTCGGAGAGCCTGGACCTTTTCGCCCGCCTCGTACCGAACCTCGCGCTCGCGCCCGTCATCGTCAGCGGCGTTTTTTCGAGGAGGGCGCTGAAAAACCCGCTCATCTTCCTGCGAAGCCGGGAGCAGGACCGGAGGTGGCTCGCCGCGACGATCCAGACGCTCGCGCCAAAGCTCCACGCGACGACGGTGAAAGTCCGCTTCGGACGACCGGTTCGAAAGCCCGAAGAACACGGCGTTTCCGACGCGGTCCTCCAGGAGGCGCGGCGTTTGATCCGCCGATGCTGAAGAGATCACCACTCATCTCACGGCGGGTTTCGGGTGGCGAAGGGGGCGACAGCGGACGATCCCGAATTCGACGCTCATGATCGGGCCGATTGTGGCCGGGCTTTTACTCGACAACTTCGGGGTCTTGGCCCCATACTTCATGGGGAGCCTGCTCGCGGCTTTGAAATTCGCAAGAAGAGAGGACGAGGAGGAAATGACGTGACACGTTCATCGGCAGTCATCGTTCGGACGGGGATCATCGTCCTCACCATCGCCACGGCGCTCATCCACTTCCGCCAGGCGCTCCTGTTTCCGACCCCGGACCCTCTGTTTATCCTGAACGGACTCGGCTACCTCGGACTTCTCGCGGCGCTTTATTTGCCGATCCCGCAACTTTCGGGACACAAGAGGATCATACGCTTCGCCCTCATCGGCTTCACGGCGCTCACGTTCGCGCTGTTTTTTATCATCACCGGCGGGGTCGGCGCCTCCATCGCCTACATAGACAAGGCGATAGAGGCGGTTCTCATCGTGCTGCTCGTGGTCGAAGCCCGCGCCGAGAGCCGAAGGGCGTGACGCCGACGAACCAGGTGGAGCAGATCCAAGTATCTCCAGGCTGAGCTTGATGGGGCGCGGGCATCCTGGGGGCGCGATGCTTAAAAGCTCTCCTTCATGCGGGCAGGATGCCCGCGCCCCCAGGATCTTCTCTCATATTCAAGTTGGAGATACTTAACGTCCCGTCAGCCGGTTTTAAGCGCCGACCCGTCGAGCAAGACGGCGTCTATCGCCTGCCCGAGTCGCGCCGCGCCGCACGGCCAGGTCACGGTCCTCTCTCCGCCTCCTCGCGCCGCGCCAGCCTCGGGGACCAGTTCCAGAACCGGGATCTTCTCCGGCATGCCCGCCATCGCGTCGGCGAGAGTCTTCCGCCCCTCGACGCTCAGGGCGGGAGCTAGCAGCAAGAGTCCGATCTCCGGTTTTAGCTCCTCGAGTCTGCTGGGAACCGGTTCGGCCAGAAAACGAGCGCGATAGCCACGGTGTTCAACCAGCAGCTTCAGCGCCTGGCCGATTACCGGGTCCCCGCCGAGAACCGCCACTACGGTTTGCTCGAGTATGATGAACCATCGAGCCGCGCCCGCCATCACTCAAATGAGTGATTTTTGGGAGAAGTGGAGGAGTCGGGGGAAAAGTCGCGAATCGTTATTTCGCGCCTCACTAGAGAGCCGGTAGAGTAGTCAGGCAGCGACGGCATTCTGTCGCTCCTCGGGCATGCGAGCTATGACATGCAGGTTGTGCACCACCGCGCTCCGGCGCAGGTCGAAGAGGTTCTTGCGCTCTCCCACGTAGCGCGCCCGACCGCCCTGCCACTGTCCTATGTGCGCCAGCGAGTGCTCCACCTCGACCCGCTCTCTGAGCTTCGCTCTCCCCTCGGACGTCTTCTGGCGCTCCCTGAGTTCAGCCAGAAGACGCTCGTCGGGATGGACGCTGACGCTCCTGCCCGCGCTCTTGGACTTCGTGCATCGCTCCCTCAGAGGACACGCCGCGCACGTCTTCTTCGGGAAGCGAACCACCCCGCCAACCTCGAAGTCCATCTCCACCCCCGCCGGACAGCGCATCCGCATCCTCTCGAAGTCCAGCGCGAAATCCGTCTTGGCGTAGCGTCCGCCGTTACGCACCCGCCACGCCTTGCAGTACACCTCAAGCCCCTCGGGTCGCTCGCGCACAAGCTCGCTGGAAAGGTACGCCCGGTCTATGTGCAACTCGGAAAGCTCTGAGTCGGGTTGCCGGGCGAGGTCCTGGGCTATGGCGCCGGTCACGCCCGCCTCTGAGGCGTTGGCCCGAGTTATGCCCACCGCCCTCACCAATCCGCTGTCGAGATCCTTGAGTACATGGCGCTTGTAGCCGTCGAAGCGCTTGCTGCGGCTCTTGCGGCCGTGTCGCATCTCGGGGTCCTCCACTGAGATCAGCCGCTCGCGCGCCACCCCGCGACGCAAGGCGGGCGACCCGTCGCCGACCTCCTCGACATCCTGCTCCTTGACCCGCCTCGCCGTCTCGATGCCCGGTGCGGCCCCCGTCGCCGGGGAGGAGAAGCCGCCGCTTTCGAGGCATTGCTCCACGGCTTCGAGCGCCCCGAGCACCTTCGTGAGCGCCAGGGCGCGCTGGGCGGGATCGTCCCAGTCGAGATCCAGGGCCGCCTTCAGGGAATTGCCCGCGACGACCTCGGCTCCGGCCTCCTGTGCCACTTCCGCCAGCCCCCGCCCCTGCCGACGCGCGATCACGCCCAGCGCCTTCCTCAGAGCGTGCCCCAGGAGGTTGTAGGTGTCCTCCACCCTTCCCGCCCCCCACAGCGGGCAGCTGTCCAGCGCCCCCCGCAGCCGCCGGCTCGAAAAACCGCCCCTCTCTTCGGCGACCTCCACCGTGCGCTCGATCAGGCGCCGGTCCAGGTCGTCCTCGATGAGCCTTTTGCGGAAGTTGACCAGCGTCCATTTGGAGAACGGCGGCTCGTCGGCCCCCAGGCAGTCGAGCGCCAACTGCCAACGCCTGTCCATGACCATCGCCTCCATCGCCTCGTCGTCGGAGACGCCTGTGTAGGCTTGGAGGATGGTGGCCAGGGCGATCCTCGCCGGCGGCACCGGGGGCCGCCCGAGGGCGCTCTCGCGGTAGATCGTGGAAAGTTCCGTCTGGAAGGACTCATCGAAGATCTCATGGCGATGCTCGCGCAGGAAGACGAAGAGCTTCGCACGCTTTATGAGCCTCATCACCGTCCGCTCCCGGGGGGCGGGTTCTATGGGCGGACGCCAAATCTGTGGTCGCATGGGTTTCTCGCCGCCTTTCCTCGTCATCACCTGGCAGGCAGCAAACCACCCTCGGGCATCCCAGTCAACCACTAATCTACCGGCTCTCTAGGGAGGCGTCGAGCGGACTGGAGCTTCAAGAGGACTACGGGCAGTTGGAGAGAGCGCCGCCCTGAGACCGGCAAGTGTCCATTCATCTTGTGGAGCTATCTAGCCGCTTTCGGGCGATTCGGATCAGGAAGGCCGGGGAGCACCCGCCCTGGCGCAGGCTGTGCAGTTTGCCTCTTTCGAGGTGGTGACCCAATCCTCCTCGTTGATCGGCCTGCCGCAGTACGTCAGTTTCATTTGGGGCTTGGCTACATGCACCCTTCCGACCCCGTTGGCCTGGCGGATGTTCATCTGCGCCTCCGATGACGTTCGAACATGCGTTTCATACCGTTTCCTTTTCTCGTTTCGCTGAGCCGTCAGCTTCTCTCGGCTTCCCTTTCGAGCATCGTCCGCCTGACGTTCTCCTCCTCCACCCCCGACAACTCCACCGACGCGAAATAGTCGGCGGCATACAAATAGTCCTCGCCGGTTTCGTCAATGACCCGGAGAAGATTCAACTCGGACTCTTTGGGGGAGGTCGGAAGCACAGCGTAGACTTTGAGCGGGACGAGATCCCGCTCGTACCCTTCGTTTTTTACGCAAATCGCGTATCGAACGTCCGCGCTTTTTTCGGTGAGCTTCATATGATCAGCGGAGAACTCGCTTTATTTTCTCCCTGCGACGCCCGATTCCGTGCGCCTCGTACCAATGCATCTCCGCATCGCAAATTGTACCATCGGCGAATCTCACCTTTGCTTCGCCCTTGCATTTGCGCCAGTTGCCGTCGCCGTAATCTTCCCTCAAATCGGCGAGGTCGCGGATGCCGCTCCCCCTGGCGATGGTCTCGCGGCTCGTTATGCGACCGATGATCTCGAAGTTCGCCACGGCAGCGCATTTTACGCCATCCCCGGCGATTCGAGTTCGTAAAGTTCGGAACCGTTATGAAACCCCTTCCGCGTCATTCGCGGGCGGAGTTTATGGCGTCGTTGTCGAGGATGCGCCAGATGAGAGCGGCGAGCGCGGCGATCACGAAGAAGGAGAACCAGAACGGGGCGGTGAGGCCGAGGTAGCTCGCGAGAACACCCCCGAGGAGGGCGCCGATGGAGACGCTTCCGGCGGAGAAGACCATGTACGCGCTGTTCACGCGGCCGAGGAGCCTCCCAGGCGCGATCCGCTGCCGCAAAGACACGCTTATGACGCTCCACACGACGGCGTGAAGCCCGAAAACCGCGAGCGTCGCGCCGACGACGAGGGCATCCGTGGACAACGCGATGACGAGGTGGGTCGCGGCTTCGATGACGAGCCCGATCCTCATGGCGGTTCCGGGGCCGAAGCGGGCCACGATGCGTTCGGCGGTGAGGCTGCCGATTATGCCTCCGATGGCGATGGAGGAGAGAAGGATTCCGTATCCGACCGGGCCGAGGCCGAGGCGTTCCTGGGCGACGAGGACCATGATCGAGAGCGCCGACGAGAGCGTTACGTTCATGACCGCCATCGAGAACGCGAGCGTGCGGAGAAGCCGATGCCCGAAAAGCCACCGCACGCCCTCGGATATCTCCGCCCGGAGGGTGGTACACGGAGAACCCTCGACCCTCTCGACTTTGAACCTCCCCCTCATCGTCATGACGAGAGCCGCTGCCGCCGCGAGGAATCCGGCGGTGAGGAGGAAAGGAATAGCCGCGGCGAAGGCGAAGAGGACGCCTCCGAGGGGCGGGGCGGCGAGTTCGTTGGCGACGATCCTCGCTCCGAAGAGCCTTCCGTTGGCGCGGTCGAGTTCGGTTTTTTCGACGACGGCGGGGAGCATGGCGACGGCGGCGTTGTCGAAGAAGGTCTCGGCGAAGCCGATCACGAAGAAGACGGCGTAAAGGAGCGGGAGGCTCGCGAAGTCCATGAACACGGCGAGGCCGAGGAACCCCACGAGCGCCGAGCGGAGGAAGTCCGCCGCGACCATGACGCGCCTCCGGTCGAGGCGGTCCACGA
>JBOHBL010000778.1:0-1511 GCA_050698295.1 Rubrobacteraceae bacterium
GTGATGGGCGACCTCGCGGGGCTTCCGAAGTCGCGGCTCGCGGTGCTTCCCGCGACGACGCACTTCGTCCCGCCCGGCTTCGGAATGCTCGACCGCGCCGATCTCCTCGCGCCGATGATCTCCGAATTCCTCGACGCCCCGATGCCGGAGAAGGAAGGTTCCGGGGACGACGCCGACGGTGGAGACGGTGAGCGAAGAACATAAAAGCGACCTGCCGGACGGGAGGCCGGCGCGACGGGTACGCGCGGCTCGAACAGTTCACCGAAGTCAGCGAGGCCGGGATCCGGGCGCATCGAAGACAAGGAGCGTGACGTTCGACCTGTACGAAAGTCGGGGCCGAGATCCATCCCTCGTACGATGCGCCGACCCCATCTCCGAAGCGCCATTGAAGCGCGCGCCGTAATAACGCAAACATTCTTGGAAATGAGGCAACGCTAAATGACGAAGCAAACTCACTCGACATCGCCGGGAACCGAACCCTTTTCCGGGCTTCGCGCCCTCTTCGACGGGAGGGTGATCTCACCGGAAGACGCCGCCTACGATGAGGCGCGCACGGTCTTTTCCGGCAATATCGACCGCCGCCCGGCGGCCATAGTCCGGGCTAAGGATGCTATGGATGTCTCGCGCGTCGTCACGTTCGCGCGAGAGAGCGGGGTGGAGCTCGCCGTCCGCAGCGGCGGCCACAGCGCCGCCGGACACAGCGTCTCCGACGGCGGCATCGTGCTCGACCTCTCGGAGATGAAGGCGCTCGAAATCGACGTCGCCGGACGCGCCGCATGGGCCGAGACAGGGTTGACCGCGGGAGAATACACCGCCGCGGCTGGAGTCCACGGACTGGCGACCGGCTTCGGCGACACCGGATCGGTCGGCATCGGGGGCATCACTTTAGGCGGCGGCGTCGGGTACCTCGCGCGCAAGCACGGTCTCACGATCGACTCCCTGCTGGCCGCCGAGATCGTGACCGCGAATGGCGAGCTTCTCTATGTGGACGCGGAGACGCATCCCGACCTCTTCTGGGCGATCCGGGGCGGCGGAGGGAACTTCGGCGTCGCCACCCGGTTCAAGTTCCGGCTGCGCGAGGTCTCCACGATCGTGGGCGGCATGATGTTGCTGCCGGCGACGCCCGAGGTCATCGCCTCGTTCGTCGCCGAGGCGGAGGCCGCTCCGGAGAAACTCTCGACCATCGCCAACGTCATGCCCGCGCCGCCGATGCCGTTCGTGCCCGAAGAACATCATGGGCAACTCGTCATCATGGCCCTCATGGTGTACTCCGGGGAGGTCGAGGCCGGAGAGCGGGCCGTCGCTCCGTTCCGCTCGCTCGCCGAGCCGATAGCCGACATGGTGAAGCCGATGCGCTACCCGGATATGTATCCGCCCGAAGAGGACGACTACCACCCGACCGCGGTGGGGCGCACGATGTTCACCGACGCCATAGACCGCGACGCGGCGGAGACCATCGTCGAGTACCTCCGGAACTCCGACGCGCCGATGCGCGTCGCGCAGCTCCGGGC
>JBOHBL010000779.1:0-2861 GCA_050698295.1 Rubrobacteraceae bacterium
CGTCGAGGCCGTCTACGAATCGGCGGCGATGGCGCTCGCTACGGAGCCGGAGGAGCGGGAGCGTGTCATGAGCCGCGATGAGGAGGAAGTCGCGGATCGGCACGAACGCTACCGCGCTTTTTTGCGGAGCGACCCCGGAGGGGCGTGGGTGGCCGACGACGGCGGGGCAATCGTCGGGGGCGCCATCGCGCTCAAGCGTGAAAAGCTCTGGGTGCTTTCGCTGTTCGCGGTGGAGGAGTCGCGGCGTGGAAAAGGCGTCGGGCGGGAGTTGCTGGATCACGCCCTCTCGCGCGGCGAGGGGTGCGAGGCGGGCATGATCGCCTCCTCGACCCATCCGGCGGCGATGCGGAGCTACGCTGTGGCGGGCTTCACCCTCCACCCGACCCTCACCGCCGAAGGTTTCGTCAGGCGCGAGCAAATACCCACGACCCTCCCAATCCGCGAAGGCGAAAGCGCCGACCTCGCCCTCGCCGCCGGTCTCTCCCTCAAGCCCGACGGTCCGATCTGTGTGAAAGGGAAGCCGGGTCCGTTATTTCCGTACCTCCCGAGTGAACCATACCTGTGAGAGGGAGCGCGATTCGCGGCTTTTCCTTCCATCTTGTAAATTAACTTCGTGGCTCGAACGATCACCATCCGGTACACCTCTTTCCGCGAATGTCCCAACTGCGGTGGCCGGGGCGACGACGGGGCGGACTGGCGGCCGGTCGAGTGCCGAAGGTGCAAGGGGAGCGGCAGACTCGTCACGGGTGTCGAGGTCGAGGATTCGGTGGAGGGAGTGTTGTCCGAGGACCGTTATGAGTTCACCGCGCTCGGGGAGGTCTATTTGCTCGACTTCGACGAGGACGAGGAGATCGAGGTCAGGAAGGAGTAGCGGTCAGTCTTCTCTTTCGGGGGTCGCTTCGGGATCGACGCGAGCCATCATCCTCAGTCCCTGTGCGATGGCGGCGCAGAGTCCGATCCCGATAATGTCCTCCATCGCCCACAGGCCGTAGGAAGGTCTTCGGGCTATGTCGCTCGTCTCTTCGAAGCTGGCGGGGTCCTGCATCGAGGCCCACTCGTAGGCGAAGGGGAAGAGGAGCCACTCGATGGTCGTCGCGACGGTCGTCATCGCTATCGCGGCGAAAACTCCCCGCCATCCGCCCTTGAAGACGAGGAGCAGCGCCAGGATCAGGTACGCCGCCAGCCGGGTGTAGAGGATCAACTGCGTCCTCCCGACCTCCCCGGCGGACGACGCCTGAAACGAAAATATCGTCGAGCCAAACCCGAAGACGACCGCCGCGAACGCGCACCCGACGGTGAGCGCGACGAGAAAACGAAGACTTCCAGACATGGGGAAGATTATATAGCGAACTGTAACAGGATTGACCTTTTGCAATTCGCGCTATTAGCAGTTGAGCAATTCCAGGCTGGATCGATGGCTTTGCTCTGGGGGCGCGAGGAGAATTCGAGTCCGTCAAACTCAGCTTGGAGATACTTAACCGCGCGGTTTTCGGAAGGTAACTTTTCCGTTCCCTGATACGACATAGAGGTATGGGTACTACGCCGAAATGTCGTTGAAACAGAACGGCCTGAGCCACCAAATAGACGCACGGCCCTCCGACGCCATAGCCCTCGCCCTGCGACTCGAAGCCCCGATACGGGTCTCCAGCGCCGTCTTCGACGAAGCGTCGTACGACTCCAGAGAAGAGTGGATGGCCGACCACGAACGCGGAGAACTCAGACCCGGAAAGGATCGAAAGTGAACTTTCACCAGCGCCGCGGACTTCCTCAAGCCGACGGCTGACGGTCGCCGGCCGACAGCTTCTCCAGCACCGCCTTCGCCGAAAGCTTCCCCTTGAACGGGATGACGCCTCCGCGCACCGCCTCCGCGAGCCCTTCCTCCGAAGCCCCCAAATTCTCCGACGCCGCGACGAGGACCCGGTGCCCGCGGGAGTTCGCTTCTCTCAACAATTCCGCCCGTTCGACCAGGCTCCTCTTCGACCAGAAACCGAGTATTTCGAGGTGGACGACCTCTCCGGCTTCGTTTTTGAGGGTGAAGTCCGGGACGAGGGCGGTCCTGTGTTCGGGGAAGGAGAGGACGCCTGAAGACGTTTCGAGCCTCCATCCGCCGGCGTCTTTCGCTCTCTCCCAGGCTTTTACGAACGCTTCGCGGACTTCGTCCCCTTCTTCGTCCTGCTTTGGTCCGAGGTAGTGAGAGGCCAATCCGCTCGTCTCCGAGTCGAGTTTCAGGGAGGCGTCGCGGCCCTTCCACTCGACCGTCGCGGAGAGACGCCACGGCCGGGTCAGGAGAAGCCCCGGCAGGAACTTCGCGAGGCTCAGGCCGTACTTTCTCGTCGAGCCGAAGATGGAGAGGGGACCGTCGAGGCGAATTCGGTCGCCGTTTGTCAGGGGTTCTATGCGGTGGAGGAGAGCCATCCTCTTTACGTAGTGGAAGACGAGCCGGGCGTCCGCCTCCGCGCCGAGGTCCACGGTGAGTTCTCTTGCGGCGTACAGGATGCCCTGTACCTGAGCGACGTTGTAGCGGTGGATGAGTTCTTCGGGCGAGGGCTTGTGGAACTCCGAAAGCACCTGCGCGGACTGCCGGTCGGCGTACATGAGCATCGTCGGGTCATCGACGCCGGTCTCTGAGGCGACTCTGGCGAGGACGTCGTCGCGGGTCGTCTCGTCGAGGAGGCCGGGCTCCGTGGAGGGCAGCTCCGGCAGTTCGGAGGCGAGTTCGAAGACGCGGGTACGCAAAGTGTACGGGTCGGTGAGCGTCGAGGCGGCCCATTCGGAGCGTTCTTCGAGGAGCTTTCCGAGTGCGCGGACGATGCGGAACCCTCGCCGGACGTCGAGGCGCGGCCCGAGTTCCTCCTCCTTCG
>JBOHBL010000780.1:0-8081 GCA_050698295.1 Rubrobacteraceae bacterium
ACTCGGACATGTCGCTCACGATGGCCGAGCAATTCAACGGCGTCATAACGGGCGACATCGAGCCGGAAGAGGCCGTCGGCACGCTTCAGAAAGAGCTTCAGAACATAGCGGATCAGAGCGAATAATTCCGCAACCCGTCCCCGCGCGGCGACCTGGGATAGAATCTGTCCCATGAATTTGCGGGTAAGTTTTCCTCTGGCTCAAGATGGCCCGCTCGGACGGGCGGCGTGGGTCGCGTCGGGGCATCCTTCCTACAAAGTCCTCGGCGCGAACGGTAAGACCAGGGTTTTCCTCGACCTGGAGCTGCCGAAGGATTGGCTCTCTCTGGACGACCTTTCGGTCCTTTTGCGCGGCGAGAGCGAAGCGGGGTTTTCGGTGAACGGCGAGGAAGTCTCCTACGACGAGCTCTTCGGAGGACTCCGGTGCTTTTTGAGGAAGCAGCGTTCCGGGAAGGCGGCGAAGGACTGGTGCACGCCGCGGAATTTGGAGGACCGGCAACTCTTTCCGTGTCGGCAGATCCGGGTCTACGACAACGACCATTTGACGGAGAACTCGTGGTATTCGTTCGGGGAGATGGGAGATGACGGGGTTTTCGAGGTGGACAAGGCGGGGATCACCGAGCGGGTGCTTTCCGACCTCGGGCCGTGCGTGAGGTGTCCCATCCTCGACCTCGACGCGACCGCCGAACTCGTCGCCCGACTCCCCGAAAAAATAGACCCCGGTCGCGACGACGCCTGGAAGTACCGGGAGAACGGCGAGATATCGAACTGGAAAATCACGCGGGCGCGGCCCGGACAGATGCGGAAGAGTTCTTCCAGGGAAGAAAAAGAGACTCT
The DNA here is from genome assembly GCA_050698295.1 of Rubrobacteraceae bacterium. Classification (GTDB taxonomy): domain Bacteria; phylum Actinomycetota; class Rubrobacteria; order Rubrobacterales; family Rubrobacteraceae; genus JACCWD01. The sequence continues at coordinate 837 of JBOHBL010000780.1, forward strand.
GATCGAACGCCTGGCGAAGAGCGTGAGGAGCGGAGGCGCGGGAGTCGCGGCGGTGAGCGGGACGACTCCGGGGACCCGGAACGTCCCGGCGACGCGCTACGAGGACGTCGGGGGGATGCGACAGACCATCGCGATGATCCGGGAGGCCGTGGAACTCCCGATCACACACGCCGAGATCTTCAAGAAATTGAACATCCGTCCCCACAAGGGAATACTTTTCTACGGACCTCCGGGGACCGGAAAGACGTTGCTCGCCCGCGCGGTCGCGCACGAGAGCAAAGCCCACTTCATCGCCGTCTCCGGGCCGGAGATCCTCAACAAGTTCTGGGGGCAGAGCGAGGCGAAATTGAGGAGCATCTTCAACGAAGCGAAGGCGAAGGCGCCGGCCATCATCCTCTTCGACGAAATAGACTCATTCGCCTCCTCCCGCGACATGATGAGCGAGAGCTTCGAAGCGACGCTCGTCTCTCAGCTACTCTCTCTCATGGACGGGATGAACGACCTCGGGCAGGTGTGCGTCATCGCCACGACGAACCGGCCGGGAGCTTTGGACCCCGCTCTGCGCCGTCCCGGACGCTTCGACCACGAGATCGAGATAGGGCTTCCCGACGCCGAAGCGAGGCTCCACATACTGGGGATCCACACCAGAGACATGCCCACCGACAGGGATCTCAACCTGGAGCAGATCTCCCGGCTCACCGGCGCCTACTCGGGCGCGGACCTCGAAGCTCTCTGCCGGGAAGCGGCGCTGGTGTGCATGCGCCGCACCATAAACCTGCGCGACTTCGACAAGAGGATCTCACCTCACCAGCTCTCCGCTCTCTCCGTCACCACCTACGACTTCCGCACGGCGATGAAGCGCGTGGGGGCGAGCATCCGGCGCTAGAGGTTTCGCGGCATCACGGGAGCCGGGTATTTGCGTACATCTCCATCCACTGTTGCGAGCACGAGCTCGTGCCGCAGCGCCTGGCAGACAAGCATCCGGTCGAAGGGGTCTCGGTGTAGCGACGGCAGTGAGCCGAGACGCGCTACGCTCTCTTCATCGAGAGGAAGGCTCTCTATCTCGTGCCGGATGCGCTGTTTGGGTAAATACCTTTCGGCGGATTCCGGCAACGGCAACTTCCCCAGCCGGTGCTTGACGATCGCTTCCCACACGGACGCGACGCTCAAGTACACTTCGTTGTCAGGGTCGCGAATGTCGGACGGCAGCTTCGAATCTCCGCTGATGTACCAGGGGAAGATGTGCGTATCGAGCAGGAGCTTCAACGGCCCTCGAAGCCGCGAAGCACCTCTTCCGGCAAGGGTTCATCGAAGTCATCGGGTACCGTGAATTCACCAGCGCACAACCCGGCGGGCCGAGTCTTCTCCTTGCGGGTACCCTGGTTGTTGACCGGCTTGATCTCCGCTACGAGCCTGTCCGCCCGCGCGACAAGCAGCGTCTCTCCGGCTTCCACGCGCCGAAGATAGCCCAATGGGTCTCTCCGAATCTCGTCAATGCTGACGGTGATCATGCTGTAACTGTAACAGACCGGGCGCACCATAAACCTGCGCGACTTCGATAAGAGGATCTCCGCTCTCTCCGTCACCACCTACGACTTTCGCACGGCGATGAAGCGAGTCGGAGCGAGCATCCGGCGTTAGGAAGCGATGGGTTCCCGCGTCGCCCGTCGGGCGATGGCGCGCGCTCCCCGCAGAGCTTCTCCTGCGAGGTGAGCGAACTCGTCGGAAAGCTCGGCGCAGCACGAAGGGTCTTGCGGAAAGTTTATTCTCTCGAACAGTTCGACGAGGGGTATGGTTCCGCTTCCCGGCGGCAGGTGGAGGTCTCCGAGTCCGAAGGCCCGGTGTTCGGAGACGGGCGGCTCGCCGGCGAGGTTGACTTTCTGGAAGTTGTCCTGAAGGTGGACGTGGCGGACGAGCGGGGCCGCCGCCGCGCATTCCTCGAAGAGGTCGAAGCCGAAAGCGGCGGCCGATAGCGCGGCGTGTCCGGTGTCGAGGCAGACGGCGACGCTGGGGTGATCCAGGCCAGACACCATTTCGGCCAGCTCCGACGGACGCGCGGAGTAGTCGTAGATATCGCCAAGCACCACGGGAAGCTCCGGATAGTGATTCTCGACGGCGATGGTTATGTCCGACTCTCCGGCGAGGTCTCCGGCTTCGCGGAGGGCTTCGCGTTCCGCGGCGAGTTGGTCTTTGAAGCTCGTCAAAGCGTCGCGTCCGGCGTGGCGTTGTCCGGCGTGACAGACGACGACCTCCGCTCCGATATCACCCGCGAAACGGACGCTCGCGGCGAGGGTTTCCCTGTGCGGGAGGCCGGAACGGAGGTCCATCAAATTTATCTCCAGCGGCGCGTGGACGGTGAAGGAGAGGTCCGAGTCGAGCAGGATCTCTTTTGTCCGGTTTGTTCTGTCGCGGTTCAACTCCCCGGCGACCACGAGACCGAGCAACTCCGGCCATATCTCCACGAAGTCCGGGCCGAGGCTTTTCAAACGGGCGAGATCTTCCGCGAGGGAGGAGAAGTCGTTGCGGTACGATCTCGTCAGGTTCGCGCCGATTTTCCTGAATGCCATCCGTCTCCTCCCGGAAGCGGGTGCAAAGCCGCGGCCAGTATATGCGCGAGGCTCCGGTTTCGGGTAAAAAGGTCGTTAAAGGCGAGTAAAAGTTGGATTAAAGGGCCACGCGAACGGAGGATTGATTGAGCAGTTACGAGAACTACACGAAGACCTCGAAGAACTACGACAAGACGCGCGAGCCGGTGGGGACGGAGGTCATCGTCGGGTGTCTGGCGATGGCCCGGACGCCGCTTTCGGAGATGGTTTTGCTCGATGCGGGTTGCGGGACCGGGAATTATTCCGTCGCGCTTCTGCCGCACGTGAAGAAGATAGAGGCCGTGGACGTGAACCCCGGCATGATATCGGTCGCCTCCCGGAAGCTCTCCGGGGGGAACGTCTCTTTCCACGAGTCCCGGATAGACGAGCTTCCCTTCGACGACGAATCTCTGGACGGGGCCATGATCAACCAGGTCCTCCACCACCTCCCCGATGAGACCTCGGACGGTTTTCCGGCCCACCGGGCCACCATCCGGGAGGTCTCGCGCGTCCTCAAACCCGGCGGCGTATTGACGATCAACACCTGCTCGCGGGAGCAGTTGTCCGCTGGCTACTGGTACTATTCGCTGATTCCGGAGGCGACGGAGGAACTTCGCAGTCGCTACGCTCCGCTCGAAGTCTTGGTGGAAATCCTGGAAGATTGCGGTTTCGAGCGCCGGGGACGCTTTGCCCCGACCGGAGCGACGGTGCAGGGCGAGTCGTACTTCGACCCTCGCGGTCCCCTCAAGGAAGAGTGGCGGGACGGCGACTCCGCCTGGTCGCTGGCCTCGGAGGCGGAACTCGAACACGCCCTCTCTCGCGTCCGTTCGATCGAAGAACCGGAAGAGTATATCGCCCGGAAAGACGCTCGCAGGCCCGAAATCGGACAGGTGACCGTCCTCTACGCCGTTCGCGTTTAACGCGAATTTCACGCAGCGTTTACAATAAGGCGCATCTGCGGGTCGATTTTCGGGTGAAAGGGCGTGCTTTTGAATGGGTTTCAGAAAGGCGATGACCTGAGCCAGGCTTACGCCGCGCTCGGACGGCTGACCATGTTCGCGGCGGCTCCGCCGGAGGAAGTCGAGATATCACGCCTCTCGAACTCTTTTACGAACTCCAGCTACCGCGTGGACATAAACGGCGATTCTTTCCTGCTGCGTCTCTCCGGGAAGGACTCGTCGGAGTACATAGACCGGGCGGCGGAAGAGTACAACGCCAGGATCGCCGCCCGGCTCGGGGTCAACGCCGAAGTCCTCTTCTTCGACGCCGCGGACGGCACGATGGTCTGCCGCTTTCTGGAGGGCGTGGGGATGGACGCGGAGAGTTTCCTCAGAGACCCGACCGCCCCGGCGAGGGCCGCCCTCGCGCTGCGGAGGATCCACGCCTCGGGGCGCGCCTTCAAGCACCGCTTCGACCCTTTCGAGAAGATCGAGGCGTATCTCGACCTCCTCCGCGAACTGAGGTCCCCGCTCCCCAACGACCTGGACGAAGTCCTGAAAGAAGCCTGGAGCGCCTGTTGGGCGCTCGACTCTTTGTCCATCCCGCTCGCGCCGTGCCACAACGATCCGTGGCCGGGAAACTTCGTCGATTCGGGCGGGAGGATGCGCCTCGTGGACTGGGAGTACTCCGGGATGAACGACCCCATGTGGGACCTCGCCGACCTCTCGGTCGAGGCCGGGCTCAGCCCTTCGCGCGAGTGGGCGATGCTTGAAGCTTACTTCGAAGGTCCGCCTCCCGAAGATGCCTCGCTCCGCCTCGCCGTGTACAAGGTGATGAGCGATCTGCTCTGGTCCCTGTGGGCTCTGCTCCAGAACGCGAACGGCAATCAGGCGGAGGACTTCTTTGCCTACGCGCTCGTCAGGTACGAACGCTGCAAAAGAGCGATGGAGGATGGTTTCCGCGGTTGCCACAGTCCCCGCCGACCGCGCCGCGCTTCGAGACAGGGGTTCCGCGAGGGAGGCGTGGGCGAGCTTCGCCGGAGATGAATATTCTCGAATGCGGAGAGAGCGGACAAGCATCCGCTCCCTCCGGAGTACGGCCAAACTATCCGGCGGCGCACTTCTTCTTCTGGTACCTGTCGATCCTCCCGCCGTTGGGGCCGACAGCCATGTCGGCGAACCGCTCGGCTGTTTGGTAGGTCGTCCGGGCGTTCTTATGCAGGTTGAGGTCGTGTCCGGCATCCGGGACGATCCTGGCCTTGAAGCACGCCGCCTCTTCGAAGAACTGCCCCTCGAATTCGGTCAGGTCTTTCCCGCTCCCGCAATAGTACCCCGGTTCGGTTTCAGGAGTGGAAGGATTGCCGTTCTTCCCTGTAACGAGTTCATCGCCGCAGAAAAAAAGCTCCTCGGTGCCGTTGATGAGGAAGACGGGGACCTCGATACTCTCCGTCGTGCCGTCGAAGTTCCTGTTCTGGAAGGTCGACAGTTCTTCCTGGGTCACCGTCTGCTTGTATTTAGAGTCTAAGGCAAGGACTTTCTGAGTGACATTGTCGTCCGAGGGATCATTGTCGTCCTCATAACCCGTTGCGCTCCCCGGATCATAAATATCTTCGCCCAGGAAATAGAGGTAATCCTTTTCGCGTTCGTTGTCGGCGTAGGGATCCAGCAGGTAAGGGGGAGGCGAGGGCGTGAAGTAGCCGGGGTCGTAGGTCCTGCCGTCGTTGGCGAACTTGTCATCCGTTTCGGCGACGATTTGCTCGCTGAAGAATCTTTGCACCGGCTCGCTCTGCAGACGGTGACCCCATCCGGTGGAGATCAGGGCGTCCGCTCCGGCGGGATACCCTGGCGTGCCGGCGTCGTGCTCTGACTGCGCGAGCCACGAGGTCGCGCTGCCGTAGGAGTGGCCGACCAGGATCACGAATTTGAACTTCTTCTTGTCGATGTCCCCTTTCCTGAGTTTCTCCATCAACTGGCTGGCGACCATCGCGTTGGTGTCGAGGGTCACCTGCGCGCTGGGCGGGTGGTCGCTGCGACCGATGCCGATGCGGTCGATGTTGAAGGTCGCGTATCCTTTCCGGTTCGCGTAGTCGACGTAGGAGTACTTCTTCGACTTGAAGGGGAAGTCCCAGTAGTAGGTGCCGTACGTGATGCCGTGCAACAGGAGCTGCACCGTCTTCGGGGTCGTCTGCCCCCCGTCAGGCAGGCACAATTCGCCGTAGATCTCATACTCCGTTCCCGTGATGTCGACGGGCACGCGGTGGGCCTTGCATCCCTTGTCGAGATCCCTGGGGTTGTTCGACGAATCCGCCTCCTGGGCGCCGACGGATCGCCCGCCGGCGAGCATCACACCGACCAGCAGGACACCGGCGAGCAGACCGACGAGCAAAACCCCAACTATCTTCAGGCCCCGAAAGGACCCGGCGCCGGCGAGATTTCCTCTCATTCCATTCCTTTCTCTCTTCATGGATATAACGCGACACTGGCGAGGCTGTATACTTCCTCCTTCCCCCGGCAACGGCCCCTCTTTTGCCAGACTTTCTTTTCTGGACCCTCCCTCCTGGTAACTAACATTATTACAGTTGACCGTATGGTCGGTCAAGAGGGGGATGCCGTTTGTTGACAATGGTTTGACCGAATGGTTAGACTGCGGAGCCATAACGAAGATTGGGGAAGGGACAGGTGACTACGAGAATGGTTGAACGAGAAGTCGTTCCACGGAAGCTGCTCGGCGTCGCGGGGACGCTGCTGTTGTCGGCGCTGATCCTCGCGGGTTGTGGTGGCGGGGGAGGTTCTCGGGAGGGAGAGCCGATCCGGGTCGGGGTCATTCTGCCTTACTCGGGCGTTTACGCGCAGCTTGGCGAGGACATCACCGACGCGATGGAGCTTTACTTCGAGGAGAACGCTGAGATCGCCGGTCGTTCCGTCGAGCTGATCACAGAGGACACCGAGGCGGACCCGCAGGTCGGCGTTCAGGCGGCGAGGCGGCTCATAGAGCAGGAGGGCGTGGACGTGCTGACCGGGGCGGTGGCGACCCCGGTGGCCTACGGCGCCATAGACATAACGCGGAGGGACAACATACCCTTCATCATCTCGAACGCGACGGGTAACGACGCCACTCGCCAGGGGGCCGAGAACGTTTTCAGGACCTCGGTGAGCAGCTATCAGGTGAGCTACCCGATGGGCGAGTATCTCGTCGATGAGGGCACGGAGAGCATCGTCGTGTCCGCCGCGGACTACGCGGCCGGCTACGAACACGCCGGGGGCTTCATGGAGGGCTTCACCGAGGCTGGTGGAGAAGTGGTGGACGAGGTGTATGCTCCGCTCGGCACCAGCGACTACAGCTCGTTTTTGACCAGGATAAACGAGCGGGATCCAGCCGGAGTCTGGACGTTCTACGCGGGTAGCGACGCCGTGCGATTCGTCCAGCAATACCAGGAGTTCGGTCTTGAGGCCCCGCTCTACGGCAACGGTTACGTGGTAGAGGAAGACACACTGCCGGCTCAAGAAGACGCCGCGATAGGCGTCCAGAGTTCGCTCCATTACTCGCCGGACCTCGACAACCCCCAGAACGAGGAATTCAAGTCGGACTTTCAGGAAGCGTACGACCGCCGGCCCAGCGTTTACGCCGTCCAGGGTTGGGACACCGCGTGGCTCATCGGAGAGGCGATAAGAGCCACCGAGGGGAACACCGAGGACAAAGAGGCTCTCATAGCGGCGATGGA